>JAGARL010000127.1 GCA_017622255.1 Methanocorpusculum sp. | reverse complement strand
GCGCCTCTTCGCACTTTCCGCTGTCTCCAAGGAGCAGGGCAAGCTGAATCCATGCTTCTCCTGCATCCGGGTTTGCCTCTGCCGCTTTTTTGTAGGAACGAACTGCCGCATCGTATTTTCCGGTATATTTCTGTGATGCGGCAAGTTTTATCCAAAGATTGGCGTTGGACGGCTCTGCTTCTGCCGCTTTGGAAAATAATTCCGCGGCGTCTTCGAAGAGGCCTTTTTCATATGCCTGTTCGGCTTTGGCTATCCACTGGTTCTGCTTGTCTCCTTTGCTGAAGAATCCCGCCATGTTGCTGTCTCCTGATGTGTAAGTATTTCTTCTGCAGGTATAAAGAGTATCCTTTCAGGTACACAAAACCATCCCTTAAATACCTGTAAACCAAATAGGAATAGTATGGACGAGAAAACACTGCAAAACCCCGCAGACCTTCCGTACGACCCGGACACCCTGCGGCGGATTAACGAGCATCCCTGCTACAGCCAGGATGCCCGCCACAAGTTTGGCCGCTGTCACGTAGCAGTAGCTCCAAAATGTAATATCCAGTGTAACTACTGTGTCCGTGATTTTGACTGCGTCAACGAGTCAAGACCGGGTGTTGCCAGCGAAATTCTCAAACCGGGAGACGCACTCGAGAGAATCGACGAGGTCGTCGACCGCATGAAACACATCAAGGTTGTCGGTATCGCAGGACCGGGAGACCCGCTCGCAAATGAGGAGACCTTCGAGACGCTCCGCCTTGTCCACGAAAAATACCCGGACACCATCCTCTGTATCAGCACCAACGGACTGCTCCTTCCAGACAAGATTGACCTTCTGGAAAAGTACAATGTCAAGAATATCACCGTCACCTTAAATGCTATCGACCCTTCAATCGGCGAGAAGATTTACTCCTTTGTCGAGTATGAGGGTAAGAAATACCACGGCTTAGAGGCAGCCGAACTGCTCTTATCCCAGCAGTTAAAAGGTATTGAAGAGGCTGTCAAGCGCGGCATGCTTGTCAAGATTAATACCGTCTATATCCCGGGAATCAACGACGAGCACATCCCGGAAATCGCCAAGAAGGTCGGAGCACTTGGTGTCTTTAACTATAACATCATCCCGGTGATTCCGCAGTACAAGTTCAAGGACATTGTCCCGCCAACCCCGGCAGACAAGGCAAGGATGCACGAACTCTGTGCCCCGTACGTCCGCCAGATGCGCCACTGCCAGAGATGCAGAGCAGACGCTGTCGGTCTATTAGGCAAAGACGTGCAGGGCGAGTTCGGCTGCTGCGGCAAAGGCGACGGCTCCGGCGGCGGATGTTCCGGCGGACTCTAATTTTTTTCTTTTTTTTTTTATATTTGGGTAATTTCTTTATCACTGTAGGAGCGTTTTTCCTACGCGAAATTCACACGAAAGCCACGCGAAAAACGCCCCTACAGTGATAAAGAAATTACCCAAAAACAAAAAACAATCAAAATAAAAAAAACAGCCGTGCCCGCACCGTCCCATGCTATTTTGGTGCGGCACGCTGTTTATGAGGCTTAAGTTAAAAGATTTTGAGGGTAAACAGGGATTCCTGTTTACTCTTCCTGTCCAAACACGTTCTCGTAGATCATGTCGGAGCCGGTTGCGTTGAGTCTGGCACGCTCGTCTGCTTCTTCTGCGAAGGCGAGGACCGGAAGCTCCATGTCGTATCCCGGCTTGTGGCCGAACATCTTCTCAAGCTCGACCTGCTGGGCGTGCATGAAGAGGGAGTTCGGGATGTCCATCGGACAAAGTTCGGTACACTGACCGCAGTTGACACAAGAGTCTGCGATGTGTGCGAAGCGGATCATCTGGAACATGAAGTCCGGCGGGACAATTCCCGGGCGAACCAGGTGCGGCTTCTTGGTGGAACACTCAACACAGTAGCAGATCGGACATGCTTCGATACAAGAGTAGCACTTGATACACTTGCTGGTTGCACGCATAATCTTCTCGAGTCTCTCCTGACCCTCGCCGAGTTCTGCGAACTGCTTTTCCTGTCCTTTCTTACCCATGTTGACCATGGTCTTCTCGATCTTTGCGCGAATCTCGAGACCCTTTGCTTCCGGAGCTGCGGTCTGGATAACGCCTGCGTTTACTGCTGCGTCAAAGACTGCTGCACCCTTCTCGGAGCAAACTTCAACAAAGGTTGCCTTGCCTGCCTTCTCACCGAAGACACCCCAGTTTCCGCATGCGAGGTCGCACTGGCGCGGAATCTTGGTCTCACAGCGCTGGCAGTTCTTTCTGCGGCCAAGGCCTTCTTCCTCGAGCTCGTCGATCTTGATACCCTTGGTCTGGTGTGCACCGTTCTCATCGGTGTACTCGATGATGAACTGTCCCTTGTCAATCTCCTCCTTGAAGACAGAGTCCGGGTTGACACCGTACTTTTCCTTAATCATGCGGCGTGCCTGCATTGGCGGGATAGAACCACCGCAGTTCAGACCAATCATGACAACGTTGTCCATGTTGATCTGGTTACGCTTTGCAAGCTCGTACATTGCTTTTGCGTCACAGCCCTTGCAGGTAACTGCGACCTTGATGTCCTTTGCACCGCCGAGGTACTTCTTGATGAGCTTCGGGAGAAGCAGAGTACCGCAGTGGAGGGAACCTGCGCACTTGTCAAGTTCTGCCGGGTCGGTAATGAATGCCGGTACCGGGTCGTATACATCGACACCCTTCTTGACGGTTAAGACCATGTCAACAGTGCCGGATGCAAGCAGATTCTTGAGGATTGCGGTAACAGCTCCTCCGCATTCGCCTTTGATTCCCGCATCGGTAGTCCATGCGTAGAACATATCGCCTTTTGCTGACATTTTTAGGCCTCCTTCTTTCTGATGTTAACAGCACAGACCTTGAACTCCGGAGTTCTGGAGACTGGGTCGTATGCAGTGTTCGTAACTAAGTTTGCACGTGCTTCGGTGAAGTGGAACGGCATGAAGAAAACGCCTTCCTTGATGTCCGGGATAACGCGTGCTGCGACTTCGACTTCGCCGCGGCGAGAGTAGAGTACAACAGTCTCTCCGTCCTTGACGCCGTATTTCTCTGCGTCCTTGACGTTGATCTCGAGCCATGCGGTCGGTGCGTCCTTGTCGAGCTGCTCGCATCTGCGGGTCATAGATCCGCTTGGCCAGTGCCAGATGGTTGCACCGGTGGTGAGCCAGATCGGGTATTCCTCGTCAACGACCTCAGCCGGTTCGCGGTGTTCGACTGCTTCGAGTGCTGCCTTGCCTTCCGGCATGCCTGCGAACTCGTTGATGTGGAGAATTGCAGTTCCCGGGTGGTCCTCAGTCGGACATGGCCACTGGATACCGTCTCCCTCGAGCTTTGCGTAGGTGATACCTGCGTACTGCGGGGTGATTCCGCGCATCTCGTTGAAGACATCCTCGGAGGTCTCCCACTGGAAGTACTGGCCGTAGCCCATCTTCTCTGCAATCATCTTCATGATTTCCCAGTCGAGCTTGGACTCTCCCGGTGCATCCTGTGCCTTTCTGAATCTCTGGACACGGCGTTCTGCGTTGGTCTGGGTACCGTCTTCCTCTGCGTAGCAGGATCCCGGAAGGACAACATCTGCGTATCTGGAGGTTTCGGTCTCGAAGATATCCTGGACAACAAGGAACTCACAGTTCTCCATTGCCTGTTCGACCATCTTGGAGTTCGGGTCAGAGATAACCGGGTTCTCACCCATCAGGTACATACACTTGACCTGGTCCGGGTGCTCGTAGAGCGTGTCGAGCATTTCCGGAATGTGGAGACCGAGCTTGCCCTGCGGGATGGACTCGACGCCCCAGTAGTCTGCGACCTTCTTTGCAAGGTCCGGGTTCATGACAGAGAAGTAGCCGGCGTATACGTTCGGCAGTGCTCCCATATCACAGGATCCCTGAACATTGTTCTGACCGCGGAGTGCGTTGACACCGCATCCCGGCTTTCCGATGTTTCCAAGGAGAGTCTGGACGAAGGCGATAGAGCGAACGTTGTCGACACCAACGGTGTGCTGGGTGATACCGAGACAGTGGACGAATGCGGTCTTGTGCTGGCACTCGTGGAGCCACTCAAGAGCCTGCTTGATGGACTCCTCTGGGATTCCACAGACCTTTGCGGTGTTCTCGATGGAGTATTTGTCCTGAGTGACACATGCTTTGAGGTCTTCGTATCCGAGAGTTCTGTTCTCGACGAATTCGTGGTCAATCCAGTCGTTCTCGATGATGTTCTTCATGAGACAGTTGAGGAGCTGGATATCAGTTCCCGGTCTGTGCTGGATGTGAAGCTCTGCCTGCTTTGCAGTCGGAGTGCGGCGCGGGTCGCAGACGATGATGTGTGCTCCCTTTTCCTTTGCCTGCATGATTCTGCGTGCAGCAAGCGGGTGTGCCTCAAAGTTGTTGGAACCAATGATGAAAACGAGATCTGCGATTGCAAGGTCGTCAAAGGAGTTGGTGGATGCACCGGAACCAAAGACCTTTGCGAGACCGGCGACGGTCGGTGCGTGGCAGAGACGTGCACAGTGGTCGATGTTTGGAGTCTTTAAGACAATACGTGCGAACTTCTGCATTGCGTAGTTGTCTTCGTTACAGCAGCGTGCAGAAGAGATAACTGCAAACTCATCCGGCTGGTACTTTGCGAAGTTCTCTGCAATGACTGCGAGTGCTTCGTCCCAGGATGCCGGTACTAACTCGCCGTTCTTGCGAACGAGCGGGGTGGTCAGGCGGTCTGGAGAGTTGATGAACTCGAATCCGAATACACCTTTCGGACAGAGCTTACCCTCGTTAACCGGACCTCTCTGGCATGGCTGTGTATCGACGATCTTTCCGTCTTTTACGACTAAGTTGAAAGAACATCCGGATCCACAGTATGGACAGGTTGTAGTAACAAACTTAATTTCCATGGATTAAACCTCGGATACATAATTTTCAGCGTGGAGAGTATTTAACCCTGTCTGCCAAACCTGCTGTTTTGAGTAATATCAGTGGGTCACTCCAGAGAGTTGCGACATACGAGTTAATCAAAAGTCAGCAACAATTCAAAAATGATAACCACACACAATAGATATCGCGCGCAAAAGGTAAACAAAAGACCCTGCAAAAAAGGAAAGATGGTCAGTCTGCAGTCACCGTGTAGGATACCGGATGCGTTAATATGCAAACCGGAGAGATGTCCAGCACAATCTTTCCCGGCTCCAGAGAACGGGAAGGGAGATGCACAGATTCCACTTCGGACTCACACTCATCGAGTACAATGGCAAAAACACCAAGCGAGGTGGTGACGGATTCAAAAAATGCCTGGGATGAGTCCATATAGTATACTGTTGGAAGCTTCTCCCAGTTCTCGCCGTCAGAGAAATAGAGAGAGATGTCGCCTGGAGAGTTTCCGCTCTCTTCAATTTCTTCCAGCGGGATGGTATAGCGGATAACCGCTTCCAGGCCCTGCGGATAGTTGTCCAGCGAGAGCTCAAAAACATCATAGACTTCGCGGCACTTCGGCCCTGCATCATCTGATCTGGTCAGCAGATGAACAACACCAGTGACGCCGTCTGGAAGAGACATGCCGGTAACAACCGGGCTTTCTGCAAAGAGAACCGGATGACCGTTTTCTGCATAGGACTGATATTCGGGGGAAAGCAGTTTCTTCTGCGAACTGCGCTGCTTTAACTCACGCGGAGTTACCGGAAGCATGGAGTTGAAGTGAGGATTGACATCAAGCACCGCCTCACGGTTCATCCGCTCCAGCTCGGCTGTCTCGCCCAAATCCCGTTCCGCAGACGGCAAAACCTCTCCGTCAAGCGGCGAGGCGGATACCGGAAGCATACACAAAACTGCAAAGAGCAGGATGCCAAGTGCGGACAGTTTCAGGAAGGACGATACTGAACCTCTTCTGTGAAGAGATTTTCCGGCAGAAAGCCGGTTTTCCGGGAGCTTTTCAGAGAGCATGAAACTCATCTCCGAATATTTCTTAACAGTGAAAAAAATAGGAGGTCTAAATTTAAATATCACG
>JAGARL010000126.1 GCA_017622255.1 Methanocorpusculum sp. | reverse complement strand
CTCCAATCGTGATGGAGTCCATATCTGCCCGGAGGACGGCACCGAAAAGAATGGTGACATTGTCTCCGAGATGTACGTCGCCTGCAAGCGTGGCATTTGGTGCGACGTAGGTCTCGTTCCCGATTGTTCTTCCGCCAAAGTCCATAATGAGTATATATTAGAACTTTGGGAAATATCAGTGTTTGGGGACGGGTGTCTTCGGGGAAAAAAGAGGGGGGTTTGGATTATTTCTTCGAGCCCGGTGCGGCGGTTACTTTCTTTACGCCTGCGACAACTTCTTCTAAGAGTTCAATCGGGAATCCGGCGACCATTTCCTCGTCTTTGATGCCGGAGAATTTGCGTGAACCGTCACATCCGAGAGAGAAGTTCGGCTTTCCGGTAAGGAGAACGTGGGCTGCCGCATCAGAACAGATGGACTGGATTCCGGCAAACTCCGGGTGGATTCTGCCGCCGACTTTTGCAAGCGTCGCCTGTGCCAGTTTGAGCATAGCAAAGGGTTTTGCGAAGATGATGACAACCGACGGCTCAAACTCTGCCTTCTCAAGGGGGGCATAGAGGGTGGCGTAGGTTTCCTGCGGAAGAGACGGGACACCATCCATGGTTCTTCTGGAGGCGTTAATTGTCTCGTATTTGCCGAGTTTGAAGTAGTGCTGTCCGGTCTTTAAGGTCGCTCCCTTCTCGCGAAGACCAAGCGCCCATGCGCCGCCGCCGCACTGGTGTTTTGCATCCGGTGCATAGAACACCTGTCCTTCGCGGGCGAGGGAAATCATGCGGCAGTGGCGGGTGGTCTCTTCCAGCTCCGGGATTCCTTCGGGGATGTCCTCTGGTGCGGTGACGATTTTTAATGCAACCGGCGAGCCTTCCAGGTGCAGGAGCTCTTTCAGCTCGGAAGACAGTCTCTCAAAATCAGCAATATTTACCATGCGGTAATTTTAGTGTTCATGCTATAAAAGGGCTGTCACCAGTGACAGGGGTGTATTCCACAAGTCTGATGATAACGCAAATCTATTTTTGACCGCAGTCCAATAGTAGAGTATGTTCTCTCTGCCGCTTGCCGTCTCCGCAGTCGCTGTTCTTCTCACCTTCCTTGCCGCGGCTGTACAGGACTGGAAGACCAGAACAGTCTATCGGGTTACCTGGTATCCGGCGGCAGTTGTCGGCGGCATCTGCGCAGTGCTTTTCTGGCTTGAGTATATTCATGTTCCGGGAGCTTTTTTTGTCCTGCTCCTCTCGCTTGTTTTTGCGGCGCTTTGCTGGATTTTTGCTGTCCTTGGCATGTTCGGAAAAGCGGATGCAAAAGCGCTTGTTCTCCTGTCTCTCGCTGTCCCCGTAACGCCCTTTGCCGCATGGATTTTTCCCTCGCTTGCGGTATCGACGCTGGTAAATGCCGGAATCCTTTCGCTTGCTGTTCCGCTGTTTTGCCTCGGATACAATCTGTGCAAAGGAAACCGCGCCCCCTTCTGGCTGATGTGTTCCGGAACGCCTGTTGCCGGCAGTTCGGTAAAGGGCCGCTTTGGATTTCTTGCGGAAACCGTTACGGAAGAGAATGGTGTTATCAAAAAAGAGTTTGTGAGGGTGCGGGATTCTCTCTTTTCCCTGAAATCGCCGATGCGCCATACCCGAACTTTCCGGGAGCATCCGGAAGCGTGCGCAGACATCCTGCGGCTTCTGGAAAAGTGTGGGGCGGTGTGGGTAACCGTCGGCATTCCGCTTCTGGTGCCGCTCACCGCAGGCCTTATCTTTGCGCTTCTTGGAATCTCCGCTGTAGATATTCTGCTCTCCTTACTCCTCTAATCCGCTGACAATCCGTTTTTCGATAAGGTAGGGGAGGGCGATTCCAAGGAGGATAATCAGCACTCCTGCCCAGCGCAGCGGAGCGACCGGTTCCAGGATGATAACGGCGGCGAGGAGCACTTCGAGCGGGAGCTCTGCGGAATTGAGAATCGTTGCCATTCCGGTCGATATCTTTGGCGCACCGACGGCGAGGAAGATGATGGGGACCGCGATTCCAAAGAGACCAAGCGGAATACTGTAGGCAAGTGTTCCGGTGTTTGTGATGCCTTCCAGAACTGCGGCGCCTCCGTAGACGGTGCCGACAAAGAGCAGGACAAACAGCATTCCGGCGGTTGCGATACTGAAGCTTTTGGAAAGCGGCTGCATGTCGGTGCAGACTCTGCCGCTTAAGCAGACAAAGAGTGCATAGCAGAATGCCGCACAAAGGCCGAGGAGAATTCCTGCCGGGTTCATGTCGGCAAGGGACATAGATGAGCCGATAATGCCGCCTGCAAGAATTGTTCCTGCAAGAATTACCAGACAGGAGATGACCTTGCTTTTGGAGGGGAGGCGGCGGGAGATTACCGCTTCCAGAAGAACTCCCATCCAGGAGTACTGGAAGAGCAGGACAACCGCGAGGGAGATGGGAAGATAGCTTAAGGAGTGGAAGTAGCAGACGGTAACCAGCGCCATAACAACCCCGGTGCCTGCAAGGGATGCAGTACGCTTTGCATTCAGCGCCACGCCTGTTTTCCGGCGGCGGGAAACTG
>JAGARL010000125.1 GCA_017622255.1 Methanocorpusculum sp. | reverse complement strand
TGAATCTGCATTCGGAGAACTTCCGCAATGAAACTCGCAGCGCTTACCTCCGGCGGAAAAGACTCCATTCTCGCAATCCAGAAAGCGCTTGACGCGGGACATACCGTAACCCACATGATTACGGTCGTCCCGGAAAACAAGGAGTCATACATGTTCCACTCCGCAAACCTTGCGGCAGTCCGCGTGATGGCGGAAAGAGCCGGGATGGAGTATCGGGAAATCCCGACCGCCGGAGAAAAGGAGGCAGAAATTCTCGACATGCAGGTGGGAATCCGCGGACTGGATACCGAAGGATTAATCGTCGGGGCTATCGCCTCGACCTACCAGAGAGAACGCGTGGAAGCCGTCTGCAAAGCCCTCGGGCTTTCCGTCTTTGCTCCGCTTTGGGGAATGGATCCGTCTGCGGTTGTCGCTGAGGTTGCATCCCGCATGGATGCAAGAATTGTCGTGACCGCCGCAGACGGTCTCGGCGAAAATGTTCTCGGCAAAAGAATTGATGCCGACTTAATCCGCGTCTTACAGGCGGTTGCCGCAAAGCGCCGGATTCACATCGCAGGTGAAGGCGGCGAGTATGAGTCCCTTGTCTTCGATGCACCGTTCTTCTCATCCCCGGTAAATGCAGACGGGATGCAGACCGTCTTCGAAGGAATGGTCGGAAAAGTAACTTACGGGAGGTTTTGGTAAATGAAAATAAAAATCCGTCAGCTGCAGCCGGAGACACTCACCCGCTTCATGTTTCGTGCACCGAAGTGGTGGCAGTCTCTGCTTGCAGTTTTTGCCATTGGGGCGATTATTGACCTCATCGGATATGCAGTTGGTTTCGGCGTTGGTCTGGGCTTTGCCTTTTCCATCCCTGCCGCTGTTGGATTCCTGACCACAAAACCGCTGGTCGATGTTCTCGGCCGTCAGGAGTTTACGTGGAACCGTTCTGCAATGCTCGCGCTTGCCGGAGTGCTGTTCTCCATCGGATGGATTATTCTCGGTCCGGTTCTCGGCGTTCCCTTCGCCTACGTGTTCGGTCTTGGCTACGTCTTTGCAATCCGCATGATTGTCTTAGTGGCGGTCGTTGACTACCGCATCCCGCGGATGATTCTTCCGGCGGCAACGCAGACCCTCGCATCTGCTGTCTGCGGTCTTGTCTTATTCGGCAGTGACCTGATTATGCCGCTTATCGTATCGGTTGGTACCTTCGGTGTCTGTGTCTGCGTCTTCCTTACCATCTTCGACATCCCGCTGAAACGCTCCTGCGGACTTTCCGGCATGCACTTTGTCAACGTCTTCTTCGGACACATAACCAACGGCTCAAACGACATGGAGGCATACTTCCGCAAAATCAGCGACTTTGTCTCCGTGCCTGTAACCACCTTCTTCTTCCGCCGTGCGGAAAAGAAGGACATCTGGTTTGTGGTGCCGAACCTCCATCCGGGACCGATGTCTGATATCGGCGGAAGCAACTTCCCAAACCTCCTCTTCCGCGAGTTTGCAGACGAAGCAACCGTCCTTGTCTCGCACGGCTGTGCAAGTCATGACTTAAACATGATTTCCAACAATGAGACAGTAAAAATTGCCGCGGCTATCAGAAAGAGTCAGCCGTCTGCGAAGTTTTCCGGCACTGCAAGCAGACCGGTCCGCAGCCGCTGCGGCAACGTCTCCATTCTCTCGCAGAAGTTCGGCGACTCGCTTCTGATGGTTACCACCCGCAGTCCGAAGATGACCGAGGACATGGACTACTCGATTGGCAGAATCATCATGGGAGAGGCAAAGCTCCGCTACGGTAACGTTGGTTTTGTGGATGCACACAACTGCATGACCAATGTTACCAAAATCATCTATCCCTCAACCAAAGCCGGAAACGAGTTCATCACCGGTGGAACCGCCGCGCTTTGCGCGATGGAAAATGCCGAGATGTTCCCGCTCAAAGCAGGTGTCTCCCATTTGGAACTTCCCTTTGACCGCGACCATGGATTCGGCGACACCGGTCTTGTCACGCTGGTAACCGAAGCCGGAGGAGAAAGAACGGCCTATGTCCTCTTCGACGGAAACAATGTCAAAGAGGGAGTCCGCGAGACTCTTCGCGATGCGGTCCTTGCAGAAGGATTTGCCGAATGTGAAATCTTGACCACCGACTCCCATGTGGTAAACTCCATGTCCGGCAGAAATCCGGTAGGTCTCGAAGTGGATGTTTCCGAAATCCTGCCGTTCGTCCTTGACGGAATCAAGCGGGCAGTCGATGACTTATCGCCGGCGGATGTTGGTGCGGCGACGGAAATCTGCGAGGAAGTGGAAGTGTTCGGTCCAGGAAAGATGATTCAGCTGACGTCTATTGTCTCTGGAATCGTCTCGAATCTTATCCCGCTGTGCATTCTCTTCCTGCTGGTGGCATTCTTTGCAGTCCTTGTTGTCTGCATGCTGGTGCTCTAACGCACCTAACTTTTTTGAAAAAAGATTTGAGAGAAGTACTTACTCGTACTTCTCGTTGAAAACGATATCTTCGAGCTTCTTCTTCTCGGCAAGTCTGATTCCGCCGACATCCGGGACACCTGCGGCAACAATAGACATGAGTTTGTATTTGTCCGGAACTGCAACAAGCTCTCTAATCGGCTCTGCGTAGTCTTTTCCGTGTCCGGCAATCCAGCATCCGCCGTATCCGTATGCGTGAAGTGCTAAGAGCATGTTCTGGGTTGCAGCAGAACAGTCCTCTACAACATACTGGTGGTCAGCCTCTCCGAAGACAAGGATACCAACGCCTGCACCTGCAATGAATGCGCCGTTTGGTGCAAGCTCTGCGATTTTTGCGAGCGTCTCTTTCTCTTTTACGACAACGAAAATCCACGGCTGAACGTTTCTTGCAGTCGATGCTTTGGATGCACACTCAAGAGCCTTTCTGATGAATTCCTGCGGGACTTCTGCGTCCTTGAACTTGCGGACACTGTGGCGGGATTGGATGACGGTAATGCCGAAGTTGGCAATTCCCGGATTTCTGGTATTCATACTATGAATTTGTACATACTGTAATAAGTTGTTTTCTGAACGGTACGCTTTCCAACCCAATGCCTTATCACCTTTGCGGACTAAAAGTACTATACCGAAGTACAGGAAGATACCTAATCAAACGTGATGCCGCATGAAAAGATGGATTATGGAATACATCTGCTGTCCTGAATGCCGGGGCAGTCTGCGCCTGGATGAGGTTTCAGGCGATGAAAACGAGGTTCTGGAAGGAACGCTTACCTGTACGAAATGTGAACGCACCTATCCGATTGCAGAAGGAATCGCCGACCTTCTCCCGGATAATCAGAGGTAATCATGGCACTTGTTGAAGTTCAATTAAATCGTCTTGGAATAAACTCCCTGGAAATCTCGACCGACAGTGTTGATGTCAGTGTGGGAACATCGCTTCATGTGCATATCGTAAACTATGGAGCACCAACACACGCAACACTGAAAACCGAAGGAAATCCCTATACGAGTTTCACCTACGAGAATCTCTATGTACAGGATGAGTCGGAGGTCAGAATCGATATCCTGCCGAATGCAAACCCGGGAAGCTTTGCGATGCAGATGATTTCCGGATACGGCATGCACCGCGAGGAGTTCATGGTCAATGTTCTGCTTCCTGAGCCGGAACCGTGTGTCTGCGAAGAGCCGGAAGCGGTTGAAAAGGAGCCGTTCAAGATTCCGCCGCAGGTAATCAATGCCGTAATGCCAATCTTAGCGCTCATTGTTCTCATCCTCTGGATTGCAGTGTTCCCCAGTTCTCCGGGAATCTTAAT
>JAGARL010000124.1 GCA_017622255.1 Methanocorpusculum sp. | reverse complement strand
GAGGTTGATACTGCCGAGAACGCAGGATTCAAACGGCAGAAGCGGCTGTTCTCCGCACGGGTTGGTGGTATCGAAGGCCCCGAGCTGCGGGGTTGGATTCTTGTTGTTGATGGTGTCGTAGAAGAGAATTCCCGGCTCACCGTTTCTCCAGACGCCTTCAACGATGCCGTCCCAGATTTCCTTGACGGTGACAGCGGTACCGGCGTTGTCGGTTACCCAGACATCATTGAGTTTGCCGTCTGCAACCTTCTGCATGAATTCATCTGAGACCATGACAGAGATGTTGAAGTTCGAGAAGTCGCCTTCCTTGGCCTTGCTGTTGATGAACTTCATGATGTCCGGGTGCCAGACGTTTAAGATACCCATGTTGGCGCCGCGTCTTCTGCCGCCCTGCTTGATGACATCAGTTGCGGCGTTGAAGACCCGCATAAATGATACTGGTCCGGAGGCCACACCGTCGGTGGAGCGGACCGGAGAGCCTTCCGCGCGTAAGTGGGAGAAGTTGTATCCGGTTCCTCCTCCGGACTGGTGGATAATTGCTCCCCAGCGGATTGCATCAAAGATTTCCGGCAGCGAGTCGTTTACAGGAAGAGTAAAGCATGCGGAAAGCTGTCCTAAGGGAGTTCCGGCGTTCATGAGGGTTGGTGAGTTTGGAAGGAAGGATAAACTCATCATCGCCTGGAAATATTCTTCAATTTCTTCGGGTGTTTCACCGAGGGCATTCGCTACGCGCCGGCAGACATCCTCAAAGGATGTTTCGCCTGCGCGGAAGTAGCGGGCCGCTAAAATACTGTCAACTACAGAATCCGCCATGCTATCAACCTATTTCTCTAGAGATATCCTCTACACCTGAGGATACATAATCTGTATTCTTTGGTTGGAAGATAATTAAACCCATCTAAGCGGAGGGTGAAATCCAGAAAAATCTCCAGAGAACACAAAGGCATATATTGTCATGGGGTGATTTAATGAGAACAAATGTTTGTCCCGTCAAAAGTTTTTTTCACGAAGGGCGTCGGAGTCCACAAAGAGAAGCTTGTTTCGTTCGAGATGGCGCTGCGCGACGCTCATGTGTCTCCGTTTAATCTGGTAACGGTCTCATCGATTATGCCGCCGCAGGCAAAGATTGTGTCCCGCGAGGAGGGACTCTCTGAGCTGCACGCAGGAGAGATTGTGTTCTGTGTTATGGCACGCGGAGAGACGAACACGGAAGGCGAAGCGGTTGCGGCATCAGTGGGACTTGCCGTTCCGCCGTTTGAGCAGGGACATCACGGATTTTTATCCGAGCACCACGGAACAGGCCTTACTGCAGAGGAGTGCGGAATCCACGCGGAGGATTTAGCGGCGACGATGCTCGGGTCGCTGATGAATATTGATATTGACCCGAAGGCGGCCTGGGATGAACGCGAGCAGGCATATCTTGCAAGCGGCAGGATTATCAAAACGAGTAATGTAAGTTCCGGCGCGGTCTGTGAAAACGGGCTGTGGACAACGGTTGTTTCCCTTGCGGTGTTTGTGCCGTAACGGGGATTAGATTAACTGAACTGATTCCCGGAAAAGACCGGGACAAACTTTTTTTTGAAAAAAGGGTTATTCCCCGTAAACCCGCTTCTTTAAGTCGAGCACAAGGGGCAGGATGCTTTCGTCAATCCACTCTGCCGTACAATATTTCTCATACACACAGAGACGCTCGGATACTTCGTATCCCGCAGCAATGGTTTTCAGTTCGTCCAGTGCCGGCCAGGGATGCTCCGGGTTGATGTAGTCAATAGTTACCGGAGAGACGCCGCCTAAATCATCCACGCCATAGCTTAACAGGCGTCCGGCGTCTGCCAGGTTTGGCGGAATCTGCACTGAGATGCTGTCCGGGAGAATTTCTGCGGCAAGCTGCAGGGTGTCTGCAACGGTATCAAGTGTTGCTCCCGGAACATCCGCCATTTCTGTTCCCGGCTTCGGGCAGAAGTTCTGGATGATAATCTCCTGAATGTGGCCAAAGCGTTTCTGGATGTCCGCGATTACCTGCAGGGACGCGATTCTGTCCTCGCGTGTCTCACCGATGCCTAACAGCAGACCGGTGGTGAATGGAATCTTCAGCTTTCCGGCGGTCTCGATCATTTCGATGCGGACAGCAGGATCTTTTCCCGGGCTGTGGCGGTGTGCCGGGATGTTGGCTGTTGTCTCAAGCATCAGTCCCATGCTTGCAGTAACTGTCCGCATCCGTGCCATCTCCTCTTCCGTGATAATTCCCACATTCGAGTGCGGCAGAATTCCTTTGGAGAGGGCATAGCGGCTCATATCGTAGCAGTAATCCAGAATTGTATCGTAGCCGAACTTCTGCAGATGCGGGGTAAATCCGCGTTCCAGCTCCGGGCGCTCGCCGAAGGTAAAAAGCGCCTCAGTACAGGAAAATGCCGCTCCCCGGTCCAGGGTTGCCTTCACCTCTTCCGGATTCATCACACAGCCG
>JAGARL010000123.1 GCA_017622255.1 Methanocorpusculum sp. | reverse complement strand
ATCACCGAGGCAAAAGACGCCGTAAACCTTGCCTGGATGAAGGAGGCAGGAATTCCAACCGTGACCTTAAAGAAGTATGCCGCGGCAGGACTTGCCGACCCGCAGAAGTTTGTCTCCTTCCATCCGGCAGGCATTTCCCTTGCCTCCGGTGTGTCGGTGACGACCGTCTGTTCCCATCAGGCAAAGGTTGCCGAGGCCGCCGGATGCAAAGCACCGGAGAAGCTGTCCAAGCCGCAGTTCGAAAAAGGTACTGCAGCGCTTGCCGGAAAAGCCGATGCCGAGGTGCTGACTGCTCTTGCCTTAGCCGGTGCCTGGGACATTGAGTCCCTGGCAGCCGCGGATGCAAAAGCCCTCTCGGCACAAACGGGTGTTGATGCAAAAGTCATCGCCAAACTGCAGAAGGTAAAGAAGTAATCGCGAATGAGGTTAGATAATGCCGCAGATTGATATTGTCTTAGTTGAACCCCTCTACGAAGGAAACATCGGGTTTGCTGCCCGGGTTATGAAAAATTTCGGACTGAAGAACATGGTTCTGGTAAACCCGCCGGAACTCACCGTCGAGGCACGCGCCCGTGCCTCCCACGCAAAGGATGTCTTAGACAACGCAGAGCGTATCTCCTTAGAGGAGGTTTTCGAGCGCAGTACGCTTTGCATTGCAACAACCGGCGGTCTTTCCAAGTCGGTATCCCATCCGATGCGGATGCCGTACTATGCGGTCTCCGAGCTTCGCGAGATGATTGGAGACATTGACGGCAGAATCTCGATTCTCTTCGGCCGCGAAAACTGGGGACTCAACAATGAGGAAATCGCCCAGTGCGACATCGTCTGTACGATTCCGACCAGCGAGGAGTACCCGATTTTAAACATCTCCCATGCAATCGGCATCGTCTGCTATGAACTAGCCCACCTGCAGAGAGGCGAGTACATGCTTGCCTCCAAGCAGGAGATGGACTCGCTCTACAAACATATCGGCGAGTTCTTAGAGCTTGCCGGACACCAGATTGAAAAACGCGGACCAACCCTTCTGCTCGCCAAACGCGTCTTCGGCAGAACAAAACTCACCGTCCGTGAGGTAAGCACCATGCACGGCGTTCTTCGCAGAGCCGAGCGGAAGATGAAGCTTTCAGACGAAGAGCTTCCGGAGTATCCGGAAACGGATATCGCAGAACTCGAAGCAGAACTGGAAGAATAAGATCAGGGGAAATCCCCTGCTTTTTTTTTATAAAAAATTAGAGTTTCGGATACGTAATATTTTCCGTCTCAAACTCGGTTCCGAAGCGTTCGTTAAACTCGGCAAGAACTCCTTCCGGTGTTCTGTCGAACTTTATTCCCGGATACTGCATTTCAAACAAGGCAACTGCCGCAGCACATGCCCGCGGGCCGTAGGTCAGATCATTTCTGATAAGCCAGACCTTATCATCCTCCACTGCGGACACCCGGTCAAATCCTCTGCGGGATTCAATCTCCTGCATGACCTCTTCGGCATTGTCCATAGTGTTTACCAGCTTGACGATAATCTCCGGATTTGCGGTAACCACCCACTCATCCGAGAGCTTCTTTGCGCCGGCATCCTGCATAATGTTCTGCCCGAACGTCCAGGAAATCATCTGTCCCATGCCGGTATCAGTTCCCTGACCGTACCATGCCGTGTAGCTTTCCGCATAGATTGTGCGGTGTGTTGAGGCAAGCATAGAGGCAGCATGGACCTCGTCCATCACTTCGGTGTAGAAGTCTGCAATCTCTGCGGCAAGCGCTTCTTTTCCGACCAGTTTTCCCATCTCTTTGATGTCGGATACCATGGTCTCCGGCTTTGTACAGTCAACGTACACCACCGGGATACGGGATGCTGCGAGGACCTCTGCGTTCTTCGGCTTGGCATTGGCATATGCGAGAACCACATCCGCTCCCATGGAGATAAGATACTCCACATCCGGCTCGTTCCAGGCACCGACAATCTGCGCATTCGGATACATCTTTGCCTGCTCGGCATTATTGGCAATCGACTGCGAGATGCCGACAACCCGGTCTGCTTCCCCTAACAGATAGAGAATCTCTCCTGCATTTGAGTTCAGCAGAACAATCTGCTCTGCTCCCTCCGGGATTATGGTCTTTGTCCCGTCGGTATTGGTAATCTCCATCCCGTCAATATCCGGGGAGACACAGCCTGCCGTTGTCAGCATCAGTACAACGGCAATCACTGCCCAGAACAATTTCTTCATACTAATATGATGGTTCGTAAGACAGAATAAATCTTCCTGTCTCCTTTTCCACAACCTCGGACTCGACGCCGTACACATCGCGGACTGCGTCAGCGGTCAGTACATCCTCCGGCTTTCCGTCTGCATAGACAGCGCCTTCCTTTACCAGAACAACCTGGTCTGCGTAGCGAAGCGCCAGATTCAGATCATGCAGGGCGACAATCATTCCTGAGTTGTTTTTGTGCACCACATCCTGCATCACAGAAAGCGTCTCCAACTGATGCCGCAGGTCAAGTGAACTTGTCGGCTCGTCGAAGAGGAAAAACTCCGGATTTTGTGCGAGAGCACGGGCAATAAACACCCGCTGGCGCTGACCGCCGGAGAGTTCATTGACATACCGGTCTGCCAAGTCTTCGATGTGCATCGTTGAAAGTGCCGCATCAACCGCTTCCAAATCCTCGTCTGATACCGACCAGCTCATGTAGGGGCGTCTGCCGATTAAAACCGTATCAAGAACGGAGGTAAAGGAGGTGTAGTGGAAATACTGCGGCACATAGCCAATCATCTTTGCCCGCTCGGACTTGGAGACCTCTGCGATGTCGCGGTCATTTACCAGAATCCTGCCTCCTGCAGGCGGCAGAATGTCCGCAATAGTCTTAATCAGCGTGGACTTTCCCGAACCGTTTGGACCGAGAAGAGCGGTTACCTTCCCGGACTCGGTGGTAAAACTTACCTCATCTAAGACCGTGTGCGACCCGTACTTCTGCGTCAGGTTCTCAACCGTGATTTTCATGAGAGATACCTCCCATGTCCTTTCGTGATTAAGAAGAGGAAGAAGATACCGCCGAGTACATACATAATCACCCCGACTGGAATCTCTACCGGGGCTAAAATCACGCGGGCGACGGTGTCTGAAATCAGGAGAATCAGCGCTCCCATCAGAGCGGATGCCGGAAGCAGATAGCGGTAGTCATTGCCAATCAGCATCCGGCAGATGTGCGGCGCCATGAGTCCCACAAATCCAATAATACCGGTAAAGGCAAGGCAGGCGGAAGCGGCAAAACTTACAATCAGAAGACCGGTTATTCTGAACCGGTCCACATTGATTCCCAGATTCCGCGCCACATCATCCCCGCTCGATAAGGTGTTCAAATCCCATGCCCGGCGTTCAATCAGGAAGAAACAGAGCAGAACTACCGGCGTTAAAATGCAGACCGTCTGCCAGGTAGCGCCCCACATGCCGCCCATCATCCAGGTGACAATCTCGCGAAGCGCATCATCGTTTGAGACATATTTCAGTGCCAGAAGACCTGCCTGGAACAGGTATCCGATAACAACTCCGGCTAAGACCATTACCGCCTGCGAGGTCTGGCGGACACGGGAAATCATATAGACGATAATTACACTCAGCCAGCCGAACAGGAACGCGGAGAGAATCAGGAGCAGGGATTTTGTCGTAAACTCAAAGCCGAGAAATACTACCGAGCCGGCAAAAAATGCCCCGAACACCGCAGGGCCTAAGACAATCATAAGAGCAGCGCCGAAGGATGCAGCAGAGGATAATCCAAGCGTAAAGGGGGAAACCAGGGGGTTTCTGAGCAGTCCCTGCATGACAGCGCCTGCGGCCGCTAAAGCAACGCCGGTCAGTACCGCAAGAAGGATTCTCGGCATGCGGAAGTTCAGAACAATATCAGCCGCCCCTTCCGGTGCGGAAATCAGCGCGGGAAAGAGTGCATTTCCAAGCGCCAGTAAAACATCTCCCGGCGGGATGAAAACCGAACCGATTCCAAGCGCCAGAATCATGGAAAGAACCAGAAGCGCCGCGAGAATGAGAATCACCGTCATCTTCCGCTTCCTGCCTGCGTGATACTTTCCGGCAGTTTTATTCATATTTTTTGCGGGGCTGCTCATGTGTTAGTAGTAATTGGTTGTTGGAGCATTTAAATCCCTTAGTATGATTTTTTTTAACATACGTAAAACCAGGGAGAACTCAGTCAGCGACCTTAATCATCTTCCAAGACAAATGATACAGTATAATGTCTGTCGCAGTACTCAAAGATGCGCAGGAAAAAGCGGCTTCCCGTGAATATGAGGCCGCAGAAACCCTCTTCCGCGAATATCTCAAAGAGAATGAAACCGATGCATCCGCATGGGCTGAACTTGGATATGTTCTCTTCAAACAGCAGAAACTCTATGAATCCGGCGATGCATATGCCGCGGCATATGACCTCGAGCCGGAGAACCCCAAATACATCAGTCTTCTGGCAAATGCATTAGCAGAACTGCACCAGTTCGAAGAAGCAAAGCTGCTCTTCGAGAAGGCCTCTGCGCTTTCGGATAACCCACGCTGTCACATCCGTGTCGGTGATATGCTCGGCAGGATGCAGAAGTTTGACGAGGCGCT
>JAGARL010000014.1 GCA_017622255.1 Methanocorpusculum sp. | reverse complement strand
GCGGCGATTTCTGCAAACTTCTTTGCTTTGCCGTCTCCTGCACAGTCCAGCATTTTCAGGCATTCGTTCTGGCAGGCGATAGTTGTCCCGCCGCCGACGGTTCCAACCTGGAGGGAGGGAAGTGTTACCGAGACATACACTCCATCTTCTGCCGCTTCTGCGGTTGTTATGCAGTTGCTTCCCTCGACCACATGTGCGGCGTCCTGCCCGCAGGCAAGGAAAAGAGCTGCTACCACATTTGCCGCATGAGCGTTGAACCCAAGTGCTCCGGCTCTGGCTGAGCCTACCAGATTCTTTCTGGTGTTTACCTCAATCAGGAGGGATGCTTCGGTTTTCAGCACCGTGCGGATGAGTTCGTCAGAGAGGAAAACACCTGCGGAAACGGTTTTTCCTCTTCCCTCCACTGCATTAATCGCGGCAGGTTTTTTGTCACAGCACATATTGCCTGACGCGGCAATCAGCCGCAGACCGGTTGCCTCTTCAATTACTTTTGCCGCGGCTTCTGAGGCAAGGGTTGCCATATTCATCCCCATCGCATCGCCGGTCTCGTATGCCATACGGACATAGACGCTTGTTCCTGCAGTATAGGTGGAAATCTTTTTGAGCTTTCCGTGGGAGGTTGTCTTCTCTGCCGCCTCTTTGATTTCTGAAAAATGCTCCTCAATCCAGCGGATGGAATCTGCGGCATGCGGAATACTCTTTGCGGCAAAAACCGGCGCACGCGTCATGAAATCCTGGAATATCTGCACATCAGCTCCGCCTGCTTTTGCAATCGCACTGCATCCCCGGTTAATGGATGCGACAAGTGCTCCTTCGGTTGTTGCAAGCGGAATCCAGAATGTTCCGTCTGCATACTCACCGTTTACCGGCAGCGGTCCTGCAGTGCCGACGGGAATCTGCACACAGCCAATCATATTTTCTATGTTTCGTGCGACCACGCGCTCGATTGGAATGCTGTACCTGCCAACCGATTCCAGACTTGCGCCTGTCTCCTCTTCGATGTACTGCCGCCGAACGCCGACTGCCTCGTCTGCTTCCATGTATTTCTCCAAGGCATAGAGTTTCAGCTCTCCGTTCCGCAGTTTTTCCAGAGGATTTTCCATGGAAAACTATACGCAGAGAAATGGTAAATAGCATTCGCCCTGCGGCATGAATTTATCATGATTCTACATTCAAATCTATCATGATTATACATGATGAATACACACCTATATTCATGAACAAGTATTCCCGTATTCTGGAAGCGGTTCGTGAGACAAACCCTCTCGTTCACCAGATTACCAACTACGTAACGGTTAATGACTGTGCGAACATGACCATCTGTTTTGGAGCAGCGCCGGTTATGTCACACGCGGTGCAGGATGTCTGCGACCTTGACGCGGTTGCAAGCGCTCTGGTGCTGAATATCGGGACATTAGATGAAAATCAGATTGAAGGAATGCTTTGTGCGGGAAAAACCGCCGCAAAACGCGGGATTCCAATCATCCTTGATCCGGTAGGGGCAGGAGCTACTCCGTACCGCACACAAACCGCGGAGAGGTTGATAGATGAATTGCCGATTACGGTGGTGAAGGGAAATGCCGGTGAGATTGGTGTCCTTGCCGGTGTTGCAGCAGAGGTTCGCGGAGTTGACTCTGCGGGAATTGCGGGCGATGCAAAAGAGGCAGCCCGCAGTCTTGCCCGCGAAGCAGGTGTTACGGTTGTCATGAGCGGTGCAGAGGATATTATTACTGACGGCGTCAGAACGCTTGGCGTTGGAAATGGAGTTTCCCTGATGGGCAGTATTTCCGGAACCGGCTGTATGGCAAATCCGTGTGTTGCCGCTGCCTGCTGTGTTGCAGAGACGGTTGATGCCTGTGCGGCAGCTATGGCTGCCCTGGGAATCGCCGGAGAAAAAGCGGCCGCAGTTTCTTCCGGCCCTGGAAGTTTCAAGCCGGCATTCTTTGATGCGGTCTATAACCTGACGATAGAAGAGTTCGAGGCTTCGGCAAAAATTACTGAGTACTGATATGAAGTATGATTTGTATGTGGTAACCGACGAGGG
>JAGARL010000122.1 GCA_017622255.1 Methanocorpusculum sp. | reverse complement strand
TGCTCTCCGCAGTGACAATCCCCGCCTTCTTCATGGTGGTGGTGGTGTCCGCAGGATGCGTTCGGGTCATAGGTTAAGGTACCGTTTAAAAGAGCGGTAACTGCCTCCAGAGCGTTTCCGGAAATTCCCGGGAAAAGTCTGATTCCAAGCTGGGCTAAGCCGTTTCTTGCGCCGCCGCCGATTCCTCCGCAGAGGAGAGCATTTACTTCATTATCATAAAGAACCTGAAGAAGTGCGCCATGACCGCTTCCGGTGTTGCTGATAATATCCACATCCAAAAATCCGTCGTCGCTGACGGTGAAGATAGTAAACTCCGGACAGGAGCCAAAGTGCTGGAAGATTTCTCCATTGTATGTAGGCACTGCGATTTTCATATGATGGTATTTGCGCCAGCCGGCGATAAACATTTTGGATTGGAAAAAAAGAAATTATTTTTTCGACAGAATCTCCATCACGATTCTGCCGTATGCCGGTCTCGTAATCAGGACACCGATTAAGATACCGAGGATGTTGATGATGGCAAATCCTTTCAGGGTGGATAAGTCCATGATAATTAACGGGAACATCGCGATGATTACCGTGGCCGCGGAGGTCATGATAATCAGCAGTGCCCGCTTCAGCCGCTTGGTGTAGATTACCTTCGACGGGACTTTACCCTCGTGCATGACCTCGTCGGTGATAATCACCAACTGGTCAATGCCGGTTCCAAGGACCGCGATTAATGCGGCGATAGCCGCCAGGTCGAGCTGCTGGATAAAGACGGCAATTCCAAGGAGGATGACAATCTCCGAGACGTTGGTCAGCACCATCGGAAGCACAATCTGCGGAACGCGGTAGCGGAAGTAGACCACAAGCGCCACGGCGGCAAGAGCCGCAATTCCTGCAATGATACAGATAATCTTGAAGTAGTCGCCAAGTGCCGCAGATGTTGAACCGGAACCGGCAATTTCCACTTCGACCGGGAGCGCACCTGCTCTCAGGTGGACTTCAAGCTCCTGCGCCTTCTGTTTTCCCTCCTCACCGGTTCCGGTCGAGGCGGAAAGGGCATTTACCGGATGCTTGGAAATTGATGCGGCAAGCTCGTAGGAAAGCGGTGCGCTGTACACCTCTTCCGCATCCAGATACATGTTGATGTTGTGTGCGGCAGGGTTTCTGGTAGCGCCGGTCTCAATACATCCCTGCTGGAATGCGAGAGCTCCTGCATCATCAAGGGTAAATCCAACACCCCAGACGCCGGTTGCCGGGTCCATCTGCGGAGTCTGCACGGAAATTACCGAGTCGCCGTAGAGCACATGCTCTGTTTCGTCGCCGACGGTCTGGATTCTGATTTCAAACAGACCCTGCTTTCCGACAATCTCCTGTGCCTCCTGCATGTCAACACCGGCAAGTTCAACCCGCACATACTGGGCAACGCCGGAAATTCCGGTTAAGACGTTGACTTTTACATCATTTGTTCCAAGACTGTTGACCTTGGATTCCAGGATGCGTTTGACAGAATCTGCCGTGTCTTTTCCAACACCAGTCTCAGTGCCGATGAAGACTGCGCCTGCTTTCTCTACTGCGGCTTTGAGTTCTGCTTCGCTGAACTTCTTGTCAACCTCCACTTTTCCGAGGTCTATCGGAATTACCGTGCAGTCAAGCGTTTTTGCCATAGATGAAGCGACCGCGCTGATATCAACCGGCGTCTGGACGGTGACAACATCTGCCTGGAACTCAAGCTGAATCCAGGAGCCTCCCTCTAAATCAAGACCGAACTGCAGATTGGTGATACCGTCCCTGTCTCCTACCGGCGCAAAGATGGCAAGTAATGCCCCCAGAACCAGGATTCCGGCGAGGATGACATACGGGTCGCGGATAAGGGCGGCAAACCCGTGATGTTCCTTCTTTTCGCGTTTCTGTACCGGCTGTCTCTTCATTTTCTTCCTCCTGCCGGTACGGTCTTTCCGATATAGAGCCGAAGCATTCCGGCATTGAATCCCCAGGTGAAGATTAAGTCACAGATTAATCCAATCAGGAGAACCGCGGCTATGCTGTATAAGGTCGGCACGTTTCCAATCAGGGATACAAAGAACATAGCAAGTATCGCGCAAAACGTGGTCGAGGTCATGACAAATCCAGTGTGGAATGCCCCTTCCATCTTCTCTTCGAGTTTGCCCTGGCGCTTGAGGACTTTGGTGGTCAGCAGGATGTTGCTGTCAACCGAGTATCCGATAAGCATGAGAAGGGCTGCGGTTGTTGCAAGTGAGAGTTCGATGCCGAAGAGGTTCATAACCGCGGCGGTAATGGTGATGTCCGCAATTCCGGCAAAAACCACGGTAAGGGCAGGCAGAAGTTTGCGGAATGCGATAAACACCACAACCGCCATTCCCAGGAAGGCGAAGAGCAGGGCCAAGTATGCCTGGGACTGCAGGGTTTCACCGAAGTTTGCGCCAATCTGATCAATGCCCGCATCCGGATATCCGGCGAGGATATAGTCGTTGAACTCCATCATCTCCTCATTGGACATCGGACCGAATTTGAGGTAGTAACTGCCGGAAATTCCTTCCTCAATCGACTGCAGGTCGTATCCGGCAAAGTATGCCTCAATCTCCTCTTTGGAATCGTCGGTCTGGAGTGTTACTGCCGTACCGCCGGCAAAATCAATTCCGGGAGTGACCGGCATTCCGGTCAGGATAAAGGTGATGACGACAATAATAGCCGCAACAGCAAAAAGTGCGGCAGGGACGGCCATCATCTTTTTGGGGTCGTATCTGTTAATGTCGTATTTGAATTTCTTCATACGTAAGTATAGTTTTGATGTTCATAGGATAAATACAAATTCAAGGAAGCGGGATGGAGCGTTTTTTCCTGCAGAGACAAACAATCCGCCGCAGTTAATTGAAGAATCACCGAAAGTATTAATGTATATAATCAATATACACAATATTGCACGAGGCCTCATGTGAACATCATAATCAGCAACTCAAGCGGGAAGCCGATTTACGAGCAGATAACCGCTCAGATAAAGCGGATGATTCTCTCCGGCGAGCTGGAGGACGGCGCGGCACTGCCGAGCATGCGTCTGCTTGCCAAGGAACTTCGCATCAGCGTGATTACCACCAAACGGGCATACACTGATTTGGAGCGCGACGGATTTATTGAGACGGTGGTCGGCAAAGGAAGCTTTGTTTCGCGGAAAAATCCGGATATCATCCGCGAACAGCAGTTGAAAATTGCCGAGGAATATCTGCAGAAGGCAGTTGATACCGCAAAAACCTACGGAATTACCAAAGAAGAACTTCAGGAGATGTTGGATACACTCTTCGATTTGGAGTAAAACAATGCAGAATGCTTTAGAAGTACAAAACCTCTGCAAATCCTACGAGGGATTCGCACTCAGAAATGTGTCCTTTACGCTTCCGAAAGGAGCGGTTATGGGATTTGTCGGAGAAAACGGCGCAGGAAAGACGACAACAATAAAGTCTGTATTAGGACTTGTCAGAAAAGATGCGGGAGATATTTCCGTTCTCGGCGGAAGCATTGAAGATGCGGCAGTCCGGGCAAAGATTGGGGTGGTCTTCGACGATTTACACCTGCACAAGACGCTGCGCATCCGTCAGGCGGCAAAGATTTTCCCGCATCTCTATGAGGACTGGGATGCAGAACTTTTCGCTGAATACATAAACCGCTTTAACCTTGACGCAGAAAAGAAAATCAAAGACTTGTCCCGCGGTATGCGGATGAAGTTATCCATCTCGGTCGCACTCTCCCATCACCCGGATTTACTGATTCTGGATGAGCCGACCGCAGGTCTTGACCCGGTGGTTCGCGATGAAGTGCTGGAAATCTTCCAGGATTTTATGCAGGATGAAAATCACGCAATTCTGTTCTCTTCGCATATTACAAGCGACATCGACAAGATTGCCGATTATTTAACCTTCATCCACGACGGAGAGATTCTCTTCTCTGTGCCGACCGATGAACTCTTAGGCGAGGCAGGGATTCTAAAATGCAGCGCGGGAGAGGCAGAGACTCTTGATGCAGAACGCGAAGGACTGCTTCGCGTGAGAAAGAATCAGTTCGGCTGTGAGATTCTGGTACGGAGTAAAGAACAGTTCCGCATGCGTCATCCCGACGCAGTTATCGACCCAGTGACCACGGAATCACTGATGCTGTTCTATGCACGAGGTGAGGAGGCATGAACTCCGGAAAGACGGTGTATAAGGGGCTGATTTACAAGGATTTGTTTCTCTTAAAAGAAGCATTCCCAATCGCAGCCCTCGCAGTACTGTTCCTGCTTTTCAGCATCACGCTTGGATTTACCGGAGGATTTCTTGCACTGTGCATTATGCTTCTGGTGTTTGCGGTAAAGGTGGTTGAGTCAACGCTCATCTATGATGAAACCGATGGATGGGATTCGTTTGTTCTGAC
>JAGARL010000013.1 GCA_017622255.1 Methanocorpusculum sp. | reverse complement strand
CGTCAATATCTTCAGTGTCTTTATCTCATGTTTATTTTCAGCTTTCAATCCCATATATCCAAAAAAAGCTTCTGCTAATTTTCCAATACCTTTTCCAGTTTCAACAGCAACCTTTTCAAGAATAACTTTTACTGCATTATTTTCTATCACAAATCATACCTCCATTTATCCAAAGTACTCCTGCATGAGGGATTTCTTCAAGGTCTCAAGAGCGTCTAAACTCTGCTGTATGGGGGATTTTGCTTCTTCGACAGAGGAAACAAAAGAGACGAACTGTTTCTGTAAATCTAATGGAGGTAACATAATGTCTAATTTTTTTGTCTGAGCTAGAGAGAGATAAGCAACTGTAGACCCTGCTTGCAAACTGTCAATCTGTTTCCTAAAGCCAGACTGAGATAATAGATGTGTGAGATACACCGCATTAACCACTTTATCTAATTTAGAAAGCCAGCTAATCATTCCATCTTGGAAATAAAATTCATCATCAACTTTGACGATGTAACATTTTCCCAGAGTGCCACGAGCGGTGATTAGAATATCCCCTACTGTTGGGACAAGACCTTGCTCTTTTAGTTTTAAAAATAATTCACGAGGGATGTACAAATCACTTTCTTTTATTCCTGTATCTATCAGATTTACCAAATTAGAGATTCTGAGGAATGGAACGCCACTTACACTCTGTTCATTTTGATATATTCTTTTACTTGACCCAACAACGCATAATTTTTCGAGCTTTTTAATATCCCAGCCCTTCTCATTATGTTCTGGGTCACCAAACATCTCCACAAACCGCGCCTTCACCAGCTCGTCCAGCTTTTTGAGCTGCGTCTTTCGAAGAGTGATAAGCTCGGTTACCTTATCGAGGGTATCGGCAATCCGGCGCTGGACGTCGAGAGGGGGGAGAAGCAGAGACAGGGCAAGAAAAGTTGGTGTTGGAAGGCTTCGGCGTCTTGCTGTGGAACCTCGAAGTTTACTGGCATAATACTTCATAGAACGCGGCCCATGAAGTGCTAACTCAAAATAATCTTTATCGAGATATGTATAATCAACATCCCATACAGTATAAGCAGGACTCATGATTCCAGATTCTGCATACCGTTGAATATACAGTACACCTTCATCAATGGGAAAACCAACCACTAATTGCCCGGGTTTGACGATTTTATACCCACTTTTATCCTTTGACGCCAAATCCTTCTTAAAACGTTCTGACTGATAGACAATTCCATCATGCATTGTCATAGATAGAATAGGATACGACCCATCACCACATTTTAGAACAGGGGCTGAAGTTATGACATCCCCAAGCCGTACCGTCTCCCACTCGTCCCGCTTCAAAGCCCCGCTCACTTCAGCATCCCTTCCAGCTCCGCAAGACCCTTCGCCGCCTGTGCTTCCAGCTCCTTTAACTCTGCCAGAATATCTGCCGTCGGCGGATACTCAACCGCCTCATAGATAACCTGCTTGTACTTATTAATCGACAGGTCATAGCCGTTTTCTGCAATCTCCGCCTTCTCCACAAAGAACGACTTCTCAGTCCGCTCGCGGCCCTCTTCGCCTTCCAGGTTTCCAAAGCGGGCAAGAATATCCGGGATATCATTCTCAGCGATTGGAGAACGCTTATCATCTAAGCTGTACCCGTCAGCCTGCATATCATAGAACCAGACCTTATCTGTTCCGCCGGCCCCCGTCTTCGTAAAGACCAGGACTGCCGTGGAAACTCCGGCATACGGCTTGAAAACTCCGGACGGCATTGAGATAACAGCCTGCAGATGATGGTTTTCCACAATCTCCTTCCGGATAGCCTTGTGTGCCTTCGACGAACCAAAGAGAACACCGTCCGGAACAATACAGGCACAGCGCCCTCCCTTCTTCAGCATCCGCACAAACAACGCGAGGAACAAAAGCTCCGTCTTCTTCGTCGGCGTAACCGCAGTCAGACTCGGATTAATCCCTGCCGCATCAACCGAACCAGTAAACGGCGGATTTGCCAGAATCACATCAAACGAACCGGAAATCTCATTCTGATTCGAAATACTGTCCTTATACTCAATCCGCGGACGCGTCACCGAATGCAGCATCAGATTCATCGCGGAAATCCTCAGCATCGTCTGGTCAAACTCAAACCCGGTAAACGCACCGCCCTCAAACATCTCCCAGTCTTCAGAAGTCATCGTATTCTCATGATGCTTCCGGATAAACTCCACACTCGAAACCAGAAAACCAGCCGTACCGCAGGCAGGATCACAAATCCGCTCCGACGGCTTCGGGGCAAGAATAGAGACCATCATATCACGAATATGCTTCGGCGTTCTGAACTGACCGTTCGTACCTGCCTGCGAAAGCTTACCCAGCATATACTCATACAGGTCCCCAAGCATATCCCGGTCCTTGATATCCTCCTCATACAGAATATCCAGACCGGTCACCACCTTCTGCAAAAGCTCCTTCTTCCCCTCCGGAAACATAAACATAGCATCCCGCATATAGTACGAAAACGCCGTATCCTCTCCGCCCATACTCTTAATGAACGGGAAAACCTGCTGACTCACCACCGCATACATCTCACGGCCGTCAAGATTCTTAAACCTGCTCCACCGCATCTTCTGCGACGCGGAATCCTCCGGGAAAATCTTCGGCTGCTTTACCCCGCTCAACGCCTCAAACGACTCCGCTTCCAGCTCCCTCTCATCCAGGGAACGGATAAACATCAGATAGGTAAGCTGTTCGATAACCGTAATCGGATTCGTAATTCCGCCTGCCCAGATATCGTCCCAGATTGCATCAACTTTATTGCGAATAGTGCCGGTTAACATAGTTTCCTCGTGCGTGCCTCATCCCTGGGGAAGACTGTTTTGTTATCTGATACCTTGGCACTTTGAGAAGATAAGAGTATTGAAAACAAGATGCCGAAAAATCAACAAACCGCCGGGAGCTTAAAAACAAAAAAAAAGTTATGCGGATTCCACAGCCGCGACCGTGAAATCCTCAGCCTCGACAGCCGCCTTTAAGTCAGCATCAGAGACCTCTTTGGTAAGTGTTACAACAGCTTTTTTCTCATCCAGACTGACATCGACCGCTTCAACGCCGTCAACTGCCTGGAGAGCATTGGTTACTGCTTTGACGCAGTGTTTGCACATCATTCCTTCAACACAAATAATCTTCTGCATAGTATCTTCACCTGCTGGTTCTGGGTTATTCTCAATCTCTTCTGTTGGTTCTTTAAAGAACCGGAGGCGCAGTGCGTTGGAGACAACGCAGACCGACGAACAGCTCATCGCAAGAGCCGCGATTCCCGGCGAGAGCAGGATGCCGAACGGCGCATAGAGAATGCCTGCCGCAAGCGGGATGCCGACTGCGTTGTAGATGAACGCCCAGAAGAGGTTCTGCTTTACGTTTCTGATGGTTGCCCGGCTCAGGCGGACAGCGGTTGCCGCGGCCATCGGGTCACTGTTCATGAGGATGATATCCGCGGATTCGAGCGCGATATCCGCCCCGGCGCCGATAGCCATACCGATGTCTGCCCGGGCAAGGGACGGCGCATCGTTGATGCCGTCTCCGGCCATGATAACCCGGTGCCCTTCCGCCTGCATTTTGCGGATGGCCGCTTCCTTATCCGCCGGGAGGAGGTCGGCATAGAACGCGTCAACGCCGGTCTCTTCAGCAACCCGGGACGCGGTTGCCTCTGCATCGCCGGTCAGCATCACAACCCGCATACCAAGTTCATGGAAGCGGGCAACCGTCTTTGCCGCGGTCGGTCTGACCGCATCCGAGACCGTCATCGCCCCAAGCGGCACGGATTCGCGGGCAAAGAAAATCTGTGCCCGGGACTCGGGAATCTCCGGAAACGCTCCGGACACGCCGGACTCCTGCATATAGGCAGGATTTCCGGCATAATAGCGGACACCGTCCAGGACCGCAGTCACACCGCGGCCCGGAACCGCCGTAAAGTCCGAAACCGGAGACGGGGCAATGTTCTGCGTCCTGGCAAACGCCAGAACCGCTGCTGCAAGCGGATGCTCAGACGGCGCCTCAACGGCGGCCGCGGCAGCAAGCAGCTCCTCGCGGGAGATGCCGTCTGCCGCAAAGATGCCGTCGACTGCCGGTTTTCCTTCGGTAAGCGTTCCGGTCTTATCGAAGACAATCGTATCCGCCTTGCCTGCGGTCTCCAGCGTCTCGGCGGACTTAATCAGGATACCAAGCGACGCCGCCTTGCCGGTTCCAACCATAATCGCAACCGGCGTTGCAAGGCCTAAGGCGCACGGACAGGAGATGACCAGCACCGAGATGGCAACGCCGAGCGAAAAGGAAAGCCCCGCGCCCAGAAACATCCAGATGCAGAAGACAATAAACGCGATTACGATAACCGTCGGAACAAAGACGCCTGCAACCTTGTCTGCAAGACGGGCAATCGGCGCTTTGGAGGCAGATGCATCCCGCACCAGCTCGATAATCTGGGCAAGCGTCGTATCATCGCCGACCTTCTCCGCACGGAAACGGATTGTGCCGTACAGACAAATCGTTCCGGCCTGCACCGAATCGCCGGCACGCCTGGTGACCGGCAGGCTTTCTCCGGTCAGCGCTGAGGTGTCAACCGAAGAGCTTCCTTCCAGAACCGTGCCGTCCACCGGGATTTTTCCTCCCGGGCGAACGACAACCACATCGCCTGCGGCAACATCTGCAATCGGCAGCGTCTGCTCCTCTCCATTCCGGATGACCGTTGCCGTCTTCGGGGCAAGGTCAAGCAGGCGGGTAACCGCCTCCGTGGTCTTTCCCTTCGAGCGGGACTCTAAGTACTTGCCGACGGTTACCAGCGTCAGAATTGTTCCCGCAGACTCAAAGTAGAGATGCGAGGCCGGAGCACCGAACAGCATGCTTCCCAGAACCACAAAGCTGTAGAGCAGGGCAGCACCAGAGCCGATGGCCACCAGCGAATCCATGTTTGGAGAACAGCGGACAAGCGCCGGAATACCCTGCACGAAGTACTTCCGGTTCAGGATAACAATCGGGATTACGATAATCAGCTGCAGAATGCCGGCGAAAGCGGCCGGAATTGGAAGCGGCAGGCCGAGCATCGGGCCCATGCTTACATACAGCAGCGGGATTAAGAGACACAAAGAGCCGATTAGCCGGCGCTTCATGGACTGATACTCAGGGGCTACCTCCTTTCTTCCGGAAAGCGCCTTGTATCCGGCATTGGTTACGGCATCGATGATAATCTCCTCCGCAACGCCTTCCGCTTCCACAGTAAGCGTATTGGCGAGCAGATTTACCCGGGCCTCGGTGATTCCCGGAATCTTCGATACCGCACGCTCAACGTTTAATGCGCATGCCTGACAGGACATGCCAAGGACGGTATAGGTTTGTTTCATAAATTAGTGAGTCTTGATAAAGTCAGCCACCTCGTCGAGCAGCGCTCCCGGCCGCTCAATACGTCTTGTTTCCAGATTAACGACCGTACTCGGCATTCCGGGAAGCGAGCCGTCCTCGAGGAAATAGTCATGCGGGACATTGACCTGTCCGGGATTTACCGGGGAGATTTCGCCGGAGATGTTGGCTGAGGTGGAGGTAATCGGCGCATCCAGGGCCGCGATTAACGCAAGCGCCAACGGATGGTCCGGGAAGCGGATACCAATCGTTCCCGTGCCGCCGGAAAGGTCTCCCGGAAGGGAGCTTTTCACCGGAAGAACAACCGTAACCGGTCCCGGGAGGAAGCGGGAGATGAACTCCTCGGCAAACTCATCCACATAGGCGATACCGTAAATCATCTCCAAATCGGAGACCGCAACGGAGATGGGTTTTCCAAGCAGCCGCTGTTTTGCCTCAAAGACCTTGAGGACCGCGGGCTCGGAGAGTGCGTCTGCACCGAGACCGTACACGGTTTCGGTCGGATAGACAACCAGACCGTCCCGGGAGAGAACGGATACTGCTTTTTCGATGCGTGCGCTGTCTGAGGGGCTAAGTGTTTCCTGCATTAAAATTCCTTTCCTTTGACGCGGGCGATGTCAAATACACCGATGGTACTGATATGCATGACAGCCATAACTCCTGCCTGAATGGGATCGGTTACGACTAAATCTGCGGCAGAGGTAACACTTCCGGCCATTTTCAGGCAGACTACCGGAATGCCGCGGGACTGCACAAAACGGACGGCATCGGTAATTCTGCCTCCCATAAGCGAGCCGGCTAAGACCAGAATTGCCGCACGCGGCAGGCGCGATACTGCTTCTACCGCACGGGCGATTGTTTCTTCTCCGACCAGCGGGATGGTATCCACCGAGATTCTTTCACCTCTGATGTTGTGGCGGTCGGCTTCGTTTACGGCGCCGAGTGCCACCTGGGCGACCTGAGCGCCGCCGCCGATAACGATAACACGCTTTCCGAAAATCTCTGCTGCGGAGTGGTGGTTTTCCACGGACACGATGCCTTCAATTTCCCGGATGCGGGAGATGAGGTCAGCAGGATCGCCGGAGAATTCCGCTTCCAGACTGATGACCGCACGGCCGGCATCCTTTCCTTCGGCAGAGATTTCCTGCTGGGTTGTTAAGATATTGGCATTAATCTCTGCACATGCAGATCCGATGTCCCGGAGAATACCGGTTTTGTTTTCCGCTATGATAGTTACTGCGCAGTTTGCTGTCATGATGGCGATACGATAAACGGAGGGAAACGCGGAAAAGCCCGCGTTTCCGTCACCGCGGGATAGAATTGTATTTGTTTTAAATGATATTAGACGTTTCCATATCCGGCTCTTTTCCCCGGATAATTGCCCGCAGAGCGGAAAGCTCTTTTGCAACGCCTCTGAGTCCGGCAATGAGTACCGGGATATTGGATGCCGCAAGCATGAACGCTTCTGCCGCCGCGGATGCTTTTGACGGCCGCATCACCGGAATTGCCCGGCGGACGGCAAGAAGCAGCAGGCCTGCGGTAAGCGACGAGGTCAGAAGCGAATAGAAAAGTTCTGCCAGACGCTTGAGCGGCCCAAAAAGCATGCGGTCCGCTTTCTCTGCGGAGGCCTCGGCCTCTTCACCCGAAAAGAGCAGAAGGCCGGTCAGATACGGAGCGGCCGCCGATGCCGCAGACACATACATCCCGGTCTCGGAGAACAGAATATCCCGCATCGACTGCTGACCGGATAACAGGGAGAGCAGAACCTGCAGAATACTGAAATCCGCAGTCCCGGCCGCCTCCGCTTCCGCTTCAGCCTCCGCTTTTTCGTAAATCTCCGATACTGCGGCAAGCATCTCGGAAGGACTTGCGGCATGCTCCGGCAGAAGCGCTGCTGCTTCCGGCATCAGTACGGAAAGCTCTGCTGAATCCGGCAGCGTATCAAAGACCGAAAACACCCGGCGGACGGCGGAAAACAGCGGAGACTCAAAGCCTTCGGACGAGATTGACGAAACAATCTCCCTGCCGTCACGGGAAAGCAGGCGGACTGCTTCAAGCAGTTCAGACGCAGCGGCAGAATAATTCCCGTTCTGGAAGAGGACATCGGCACTGTCCAGGCGGGCATCAACGGAATCCGGCATAGAATACTAGCATGTATGCTATCAAACGAAATAAAATATTGCAAACAGACAAAACAGATATTCAACAGACGACACATTGCTTCCTGTTTCAGAAGCGCTCTCGTATAACCCTTACAGAACTATCACGTTTTCTTGGCAGTTCACCTCCGCGAACTGTCTTATAATAAAATCTACTTCAGAATATATAAAGCTATTGATTACAGAGAAGAATTCAGAAAAAGGAACGGGCCTGGAGGGATTCGAACCCCCGGCATTCGGGTTAGAAGCCCGACGCTATATCCTGGCTAAGCCACAAGCCCGCAGGTGTGATGCCTTATACTATGGGTTTTTCTTATAGATAAAGGTGATGTTTGGAAGTTATCCAAACATGATGTCGCCCTCGTAGGTGATGGGCACCATGTCGCTGTTTTTCACCTCTTCTGCCAGCTGCAGGAGCATGGGTTCGACGGTGTCAGCCTGTTTGATGAGCTCTTCGGTGTCTATGGAGAGGTTATAGAGTGTGCCAAGGGCGGTCAGACCGGCGGCGGATGCGCGCGGATCGACATCAAAGTTGGTCTCGATTAAGAGGCCGTATGCCGGGATATTGCGGAATGCCGCCTCGTTTAAGATGCCGCCGGTAATTCCGGTGATATTGAGCGCCGGAAGGATTTCTGCAACCGACTTCAGCTTTTCCAGAATCTCCGGCGTCGTTGCCGCACCAAACACGCGCTCTCCGGTACCGCCGGTCACAACCCCGCCGATTACAGCAATCTCGGTTATTCTGGAGCGTTCCAGAATCCAGTCAAGAACACCGCAGGAGATGTCATAGGCTGCCTCATCCTGCACCGGGACATCGGAGACGAGGGCCACCAGGTTTCCTTTCTCATAGATGCGGATGGACGGACGGGCAAGACCGTTTACGGCGGCAGAGGTTACCGGCAGAAGCGGCGAGCTGATGCAGCCGAGATAGGTAAAGCCGAACTTCTCGGTTACGTAGTTTACCGCGATACTTCCAACAAGTCCCGAGCCGGGGAAACCTGCAACCAGAACGATATCGCGGGCCGAGGGAGCGTTTGCCGCGATACGGACAATATCAGAAGAACTCATAGTTACATGTAGTTTGTTCAAAGGGATATATCTATGTGCACCCTGCAAACGGCAGGTAATTATGAGAAAACGCTCTAACATATAGAGCATGCAGGAATATGAAGTAAAACGCGGCAACACCAAGGACCTTGACGACAGAATCAAAGCAGGGTTTGCCGACATCTTCTGCAAAGAGCCGGAAGTAAAAGACGGTCACTATTCCATCTCCTACGGAAGCATGAAGCTGCTGGAAGTCTGGGCCGGAGAGAAGAACAAGACGGTCTTAGTCGATACGGTAACGGATGAGACGGTGCTTGCCATGCCGGATGAGGAGGCAGATGTTATCATCTTAGATACCAACAAGAAGTTCAGACAGTTCCTGGATTTAGTTACCTGCTTTACCACCAAAGAGCGTGTCAAGCGGGCAAAGAAGGCAGCAGAGAAGTCTGAATAACACTATCTTTTTTTATTTAATTTATTGGGTAATTTCCCGGAGTGTGCAGGAGCGTATTTCCTCCAGTGATAGAGAAATTACCCAACACCAAAAAAGTTAGAATGCCGAGAAGGGAGATACCCCATCCGGAACGGTCGGGATGGAAAGCACCTTTGGATAATAGAATCCCGCAGGTGCTTCGTCTCCTGCCGGAAGCCAGACCATGTCTGCGAGAGCCTGCGGTTTGTCTGCTTCGGTGTCTGTGATGAGCATAGAGAGCGGATGATACACGGTAATCAGCTCCACCGGAAGCGGCAGGGCAGTTCCGAGAATCGGCATGATGAGCATCGTCTCATCCTCTATGACGTCCGGTTCGAGGGTATCTGCTCCGGCAAAACCCGTGCCGAGTCCGACAATGCAGAAGAGGGCAAGAAGGACTGCAGGAATCTTTTTCATACAGGGATACTTACCGCGGAGATGTGATATACTTTCCGGGAAATGCACAAAGAAGTGCCGGATGTATGAAACAGCGTACGAGTGAGAATAGGATGAAGATAAGAATACCGTGCAGGTTAGAATAAAGCGCGAGTGAGAAGAGAACGAGCGTAAGAATAGAGTATAAAGCGATAGTGAGAATAGAGTAAAGTGGAGGAGGATTACTCCTCTGCCTCTTCTTCCTGTCTGAGTTCGACATTTACGATGTCAAACTGACGGAAGGCGAGCCTTTTTGCTTTGATGATATTTCTTCCTTCTTTTCCGATGGCAAGTCCTCTGTCTTCCGGCTGGACTTCGATGTATGCAACTTCTGCACCGTCTTCATCCTGCTCGAAGGTGACGACCTGAATCTGGACCGGGAGGAAGCAGTTTCTTAAGAACTGAACCTTGTCGGTGTTGTATTCGACAACCTCGACTTTCTTTCCGAATGCGTCGGATGCCTTCTTGACGCTGGCACCTTTCTTTCCGATTGCGAGACCCATTTCTCCCGGGTTGATGACGAAGAGGATTCTGCTGAATTTTTCGTCAACAACGCAGTCGCGAGCTCCTGCACCAGTCAGGTTCTCGAACTGGGCGATAAGACGCATATCGTCTTCGGAAATGGTAATTTCACCCATATTTATTCACTCTTGAGGGAAAGAATGTCGGACTCGCCTGCGTCGACGACTGCGAGGACGCTGACCATGTGGTCGCGACCGATTTCTTTTCCGAGCTGACGGGAGCTGCCGTTGAACTCATAGACAGAGACACCCTCTGCTGCTGCAAGGATTGCGCGGACCTTTGCCGGTGCGTTCTTTGCAACGATGACGAGCTGTGCTTTGTTCTCTGCGATGACTTTTTCAACAGTGTTCTGACCGAGTGCGACGTCTCCGGTCTTCATTGCTCTCTTTAAGGATAAGTTGAAATCCATTTTATGTTCACCTTTTGAGGTTTTCTGCACTCAGGACAAAACTCAGGGAGGTGAATCCCTATAGTATTTCTTTGTCCGTCCCGCAGGGCAGGACTGCATCGGTGATGCAGACCTTGTTTCCATAGGAAACGGTATATTGTTGGCGCTGTGAGATAATCAATGTTTGCCGGAAGAGGGGAGGAGAGAAGAGGGGAGGGAGCGGGGGCGAGCGGAGCGTGCTGCCGGAGGGAACGAAGCGTCAGCGAGTTGCCCGGAGGCAGGACGCGAGCGAAGCCAACTTACAGCCGATGCCGGAGAGAAGCGGAGGGCGAGAGCCGAAGGCTCAAGCCATGAGCAAGACACGAAGTGGCTTGCGAAGGCATGGGCGACGACTCTCCTCTTCCCGGAAAGGAAGTAACAGAGCGACGGCGGACGCGGAGAGCTGAAGGCTCGAAGCCGAAGCATGGATGAGATGAGCACGCCCTGAGAGGAGCGAAAGCGAGTCGAAGGTGGTGCGAATCGAAGGAATGCGGAGGGAACTGATGCCGAAGCGGGAGCGGAGGCATTAGTGGAGTCCGGGGAGCGAACAGGGGAACGGAGAGATTTTCCCGATGTTCAAAGAAAAGGGCGTCAGCAAAAAAAAGGAGAAAAGAAGAGATGGTTAATCAATCCAGATGATTTCCATATCAGTAAAATCGTCGGCGGTCAGAACAATTTCCAAATCATCATACATCCGCTCAACCTCTTCCCATGCTTCATCCAGAAACTCAGCAGAAACCTCAACATAGCGCGATAAGG
>JAGARL010000121.1 GCA_017622255.1 Methanocorpusculum sp. | reverse complement strand
TACGGAGTTTTGAGTATTCGGCCGCGGGGAAATACGCAGGTACGTCAACTGCAAGCCATGAACTTCATATCCAAAGAGGTACCAAATACTAATAATGACTGAGATTGTTTTCCTCACGGATATCCACGGAAATACCGATGCCGCACTGGCAGTCTTTGAACGGGAAGAACCGGACCTGGTTCTTATTGGCGGTGATGTTACGGATTTAGGCCAGACCCTGGATGGGGTTATTCCATTCCTTGAGGAAATCCCGGCTCCGGTCTTTGTTGTTCCGGGCAACTGTGACAAACGGGAGATTATGCAGGTCTTTGAAGCCTCTGCCGCGGTTTCTGTGCACGAGAAGACCTTTGATATGGGAGATATCACTATAGCCGGTCTCGGCGGTTCGAACCCGTCTCCGTTCGGCACCCCATTCGAGCATCAGGAGGAGGAGATATCGGCGATGCTTGCATCCATGCTTGCCGGCATGAAGAAGAACCGCTGGAACATCCTGCTGACCCATGCCCCGCCGTACGGTGCCCTCGATGAGGTTGCACCGGATGTACATGTCGGCTGTCACGCGGCAGCAGCTGTTATCCGCGAGTTCGACTTAATCTGCTGCGGACACATCCACGAACAGAAGGGCGTCTTTGAATTAAACGGCAGAACCTGTGTAAACCCCGGTCCGGCAAAAGAGGGCAATTATGCAGTGATTACCTTAGATGAGGAAAACGAACCGGTAATAATTCTGAAAAACATTCGTGATGAGGAGTAATCCTCATCTCTTTTATGCGATAATATTTCCAATACTTGAAAATCCGTCGCCTCTGCTTTCCGCACATCCGACAGCAGATGCCTGCAGATAGGCAACATCTTTTGTCGTCCGCTCCCGAAGACAGAAGGCAAGAGACGGCGAGCGTTCCTGTTTTCCATTGATGACGAAATACCGGGAGTGTACACAGAACCGGCAGTTTTCCGTGCTTCTCAGCCGCCCGTCAGTACAAGTGACTTTGCCGGAGGATACCGGCAGTTCATTCACCGTCATAGAACAAGACCTCGTATCCGGCGCTGTTTAGAACAGCGGCGATGTACTCCTGCGTCGGGTCATCTGCCGCGGTGATTTTTTCGCGCCAGAGTTCCAGCAGTGCTTCGTCTTTGGATTCCAGAGAGACACGACCTTTGACTTTTCCGACCTCTTCACCTGCTTTGGTGATGCGGGCAGAACAGCAGTGATACGAGCTGCAGATAAGAAGCCGGTACGGGTGGATGGTGCAGACATATTTTCCGTTCGGAAGCCGTCTGACGAAGAAACAGGCAGATGGATGTTTTTCCTGGACCGAGTGGTCTCTGTCAAAAATCTCCCGGTACTCCGGGGTGATTAATGCCTGCCGCATCTCTTTTACCACGTCATTTTTGACAACAAAACCGTATTTTGAAAGCTGCCGCTCCATCTTTACGATTGAGCCTATTCCAAGACAGCATTTTCCGCACTGAATGCACTCAAAGCTTCCCGCCATGTGATTATGTCAGTTTTGCGGATATTTATGTGTTCTGAACAAAGCATACACACGGTTACGTACCGGTTTTAGAATCTCCCTTTACGGCATTTCCTTTCCATGACAAACGGCGGATAGTAATAATACCCCATACAGCATACATATATCATTCAAATGGCAGGAAACAGCAGGTTCATATCACTCTTAGGAAAGCAGCTCAAAACACCAATCGCCCTCGCATCCATGGCAGGCATTACCGATGCCGCATATGTTCTCGACCGTGCAGAACATGCAGGCCTTGCCTTCATTGGCGGATACAGCATTGACGAAGCCGCAAAGAATGCATCAAAGGAAATTGAAGCATGCGGCAGAAAGGAGTTTGAGGCATCCTTTGACGATATCGCAACCGAACTCGCCATGCTGGAAGATGCAGGCATCATAGCAGGTCTCAATCTCCGCGGAGCATCCAAAGAAGCATTCCTGGAAGCAGCCGCGGTCTTCGGCAAAGACATCATCTATGAAATCGATGCCCACTGCAGACAGCCGCCGATGGTCGATGCTGGATGCGGAGAGGCACTCTTAAAGGATACCGACCGTCTCTGCGAAATTGTTTCCGCATTAGCCGAAGCAGG
>JAGARL010000120.1 GCA_017622255.1 Methanocorpusculum sp. | reverse complement strand
GCCCTGATTACCTTGTTGTCCTTGAGGCTTTCCGGATTTGCGAGGAGCTTTCCGCGCAGTTCTGCAAGATTTTTGTAGAACGAATCTGCTGTGCGCTCCGAGATGCCGGAAAGACCTGCGAGATACTCGCGTGCCGCAAGCGGTTCGAGTTTTTGAATCCGCTCCAGCTCGGATGCGAGCGCGGTCCGGTATCGTCCCTGCCAGCCGGCGGATTTGGGAGAAGAAAGCATCGCATCAAGCGAGAGGCCGGTTCCTGACACATAGTTTACCAGCTCGCGGCGTTCGGCGCTTGAAAAACTGCGGACGGCGATGGTCGGGATATGGATATGGTATCCGCGGCCGCCGGAGAAGTTGATTCTCAGGTCGGATTTTGCAAAGCCGAGTTCTCCGGTCAACATGTCGATTAATTTGTAGAGCTCGTCTTTGACGCGGGAAAGCATCATGTCATATGAGCCGCGGACGATGTGGTCCGCATCCAAATCGAAGATGAGGTCAGCACCGAGCCACTCCTTCTCCTGCATGGTCGCAGCCGACGGATGCGCATAGTATGCCGTCGAATAGTACACATGCGCCGGTGTCCTGGTTTTGAGATAGGTTGAGAGATCTGTCTCGTCCGGGAAGGTTAAGTGGCGGCGCATTCCCGCTTTGACGCTCTCGCTGAAAAAGAGAAAACCCCATTCCCTCTGCGGCATGGATGTCGGCAGAAAGACAGCCCCGGCTCCTTTTAATTCTCCGTTATAGTACGCAGAGAAGCGTTTTTTCAGGAACTCGAGGGTTGCGGGTTTCATAATTCCTTAATCATATATGGTCCTTTACGCTGATATCCCTGTCTATGATAGTAGGGACGGACACCGACACTTGCCATAATGGCCACTTTGTCATAGCCTGCTTCGCGTGCTTTTTCTTCGGCGCGGGCAAGGAGCTGTTTTCCATACGAACGGTGCTGGCGGTCGGAACCTTTTCCTTCCTCGCCTAACGGGACCATGCTGCCGTACACATGAAGTTCGCGCACTAATGCGGCGCCGTCAAGTTCCGGTCTGAACACTCTTCCCGGGAAGCGCAGGCGGGCAAATCCGATAAGCGCATCTCCGGCGACGGTGGAGATAAAGTGCTCGTCTCCTCCGCAGCAGCGGTAGGTGTAGATGCGTTCCTCTTCGACCGCATTCGACGGGCGTCTGCCAATCTCGCGGCAGCGGATACAGCGGCATCTGCCTCCGTGTTCTTCGAGGCGTTTCTGCGCCATCTGTCTGATGTGTCCGTGAATCGAGCCGGAGACAATCAGTTTTGCCGGGATATCGCGCTGAATGCGCTGGAGGCGGACGTACTCCGGAAGCCGGGACTTTGCATATGCCAGAAGGTCGACGAGTTCGTCTTCGTTGTAGGTCTCGTACTCGCCCTTTTCCCAGAGTTCTTCGAGTTCTGCGCCCGGGGTGACTAAGGTCGGGTAGATTTTGAGGAAGTCCGGGCAGAAGCGCGGGTCGGTGAAGAGGGTGTCAAACATCCGCCGGTCGCGTTCCATGTTACTGCCGTACAAGTTCGGCATGACATGGAAGCCGACTTTGATTCCGGCATCGTGCAGGAGAGTGTTTGCAAGAACACTGTCTGCAACGCTGTGTCCTCTCTTGTTTAAGTAGAGCAGTTCATCTTCGGTGTGCTGGAAGCCGAGTTCGACCTTGGTGACGCCTAAGTCGAGCATGGTGTGGATGTGTTTTTCCAGACACCAGTCCGGCCGTGTCTCGAAGGTGGTGGCGATACAGCGGACCGACGCGGTCTCGTTTTCGGTCATGAGTCCGTTGATGTCAGAGGCGGTCGAGGTGCCGCCTGCATACTCGTTCATGGCCCGCAGACATTCGGAGACAAACCAGGTCTGGTACTCGACAGGCCGAGCTGTCATAGTGCCTCCCATGACAATGAGTTCTGCCTTGTCGACGTGGTGTCCTAAGAGCTGGAACTGTCCTAAGCGTGCGGTTACCATCCGGTACGGGTCGTAGTCGTTCTGCCGGGCGCGAAGGGCCGCCGGTTCTTCTCCGGTGTAGCTTTGCGGGGACTGGAACTCGTGCTCCGGGCCTCCCGGGCACGGCAGGCATTTTCCGTGCGGACAGGGATGCGGGGAGGTCATGACGGCAACAGGAGCAACACCGGAGAGAGTTCTGGTCGGTTTTACGAGGAGTCGTTCGCGGACGGTTTCATAGACTTCCGGCGGCGCTGCCTTGAGGATTGCGGAGTTTTTCGGCATTACGTCAAGGGAGTATTTCCGGCAGACGGCGAGTTTTTGCGCCTGGACATCTTTGCCCGGCTCGGAGAGGATTAAGGAGATGATTTCCTGATATATTGGTAAGAGTGCTGCGTCGTCTGCGTCCATATATGATATATATGTAAGGCGGCGAAGGTAGATATTCGTTTTGAGAAAATATGCCGGAACTGAATACACGTGTGCGCTATACCTTCCCGACCACAAGCCTAATATAAACAATCCAACATGATGTCAGGTAAATCCTCCAAGAAATTAAATACTCTCTCAGACAGATAAGTAAATATTGTTCCATACGTTGGAGGATGGAGATTTTGGAAGTACTACATTACACGGAAGAAGACAAACGTTCTCTCTACGAATCACTCCTGCGCGGCTATGAGCGCTCCGGAGACAAAAGCGTCGCCCTTGCATTCTACGGAAACCATATCACCTGGAAACAGTTCATGCATGAGGTTGACTGCCTCGCCGCAGCGCTCCTCTCCCGCAAGGTAAAACCGGGAGATGCGGTTACCATCTTTACCCCGAACATCCCGCAGGGAGTAATAGCCATTTATGCCGCAAACAGAATCGGTGCGGTGGCAAACATGGTCCACCCCTTATCATCCCAGCAGGAGGTACTGCACGCTATTGATTTAACGGGAAGTAAAATCGTCTTCACCGTTGAACTCAACGAAGAGCTGGTCTCCAACCGTGACGTTGCAGTCATCCGCTGTAAGACCGGCGGATACTTCCCGGGAAACCCGGTTGGAACCGCGATGAAAATCGGCTACGGCATCGCCATGAAAAAGTACGGCCCGGCCAAAAACGTTGCATCAACTACTGCCTGGTCCGCACTCCTCAAAGAAGGAGAAAAGATGCTCAAGAACGGCTTTGTCCTGCCGCCTGAGGTTGGAAAACACGAAGACACCGCTGTTATCATGTACACCGGAGGTACCACTGGCCCTGCCAAGGGTGTTATGATCTCCAACTATGCCTTAAACTCCATCTCCATGCAGATGTTAGTCGAGGTCGGCGAAGGAAACACCGATGTCGAGGACGGATTCTTAGCACTTCTTCCAATCTTCCATGCATTCGGCCTTGCTGTCTGTATCCATGCACCGATGATCTCCGGTATGAAGGTTGTCCTCGTCCCGCGGTTTGAGACGAAGGGCTGCTTTAAGCAGATTAAAAAAGAGCACGTCATCTTCATCCCGGGCGTTCCGGCCATGTTCGAGCGTCTCTACCCGATGCTCCAGGACTATGACTTATCCGATGTAAAGCTGGTGGTCTCCGGCGGAGACCGCGTCTCCAACGACTTAACGGACAAATACAACAAGCTCCTGAAGAAGAACAACGCAAAGGTAAAGTTCCGTGCAGGATACGGCCTTACCGAGTCCTGCGGCGCCTGCATCTTAACGCCGAATGAGTACGGCTTCCTGCCAAACGGCTGTATCGGTGTCCCGCTCGGCGGTGTTGAGTACTGCCTGACTGTCCCTGGAACAACCGAGCCGGCAGAAGAAGGCGCGGAAGGAGAACTCTGTTACTTTGGTCCGGGAATGATGACCGGATACTACAACAATCCGGAGGCAACTGCAGAAGTCCTGCGCGAACACGCAGACGGCCGCATCTGGCTGCACACCGGTGATATCGTCCAGTTAGACGACGGCATGATTTGCTTCCGCTCCCGCCACAAGAGACTGATTAAGGTAAACGGCTACAACGTCTACCCGTCCTTAATCGAGGATGTAATCATTGAGCATCCGTCCGTCAAACAGGTCTGTGCTGTTGCCACCCCGTACAAGGATGACCGCAGAATCAAGCTGTTCGTGGTGCCGGAGGAGGGTGCAAACCTCGATACTCTCGAAGCGGACTTAATCGCCTATGCCGCAGACAAGGTAAACCGCTGGAGTGTTCCAAAGAAGGTAGAGGTAATCGATGC
>JAGARL010000012.1 GCA_017622255.1 Methanocorpusculum sp. | reverse complement strand
CACGGAAGGGGTAATCTCCGTTTTATGTTCCCTGTTGCTCAGGCTGAACACTTCCGGACCATAAAAATGTTCGATCCAAACCTTTGATACCGTGACCTTGGCACGGCGGTTGGTTACGGGATCATAATATTTACCGCCTGCCTCGTCGAGCTTGATCTCAGCGACAGAAATATCGATATCTCGGAACAACTGATACGAATCGGACATTTTCTGCGAGACTTCTTCGCCGACTCTTACGGTAGCGGCTTCAAATACCGACACAACACCCGTCACATCATTTGTTGTGGAAAAGCCGACCACATAATCTCCGATATATAGGCCATTCGCTTCATACTTTGTAAAGCCGGTATCGATCGAAAAAGTTCCCATAGAGTTGCTGCCGTCTTTGATCGTCAGTCTGTATATCATATTGATCTGCTGTGGCTTTGGCAGCATGATCATCATATCATACCGTTCTTCTGGAATTGTCAATAACCGTGCAGTCGAAAAATACCCAAAACTTCACGCAGCCATACCACCCGTGTCTCCTGTCCGCATCTTCGCCGGCGGCAGTCCGTGCGGGTTGAAGCTGTTCACCCGGATGGTATTGTAGTATCCGAAGATATATCGGAAGATCACCGTCTTCACTTCCTCCCTGCTCATCCGGTACGTCGGTATCCGGTAGAGTTTCTCCTTCTTCAGCGTCGCAAAAAAACTCTCCATCCGCGCGTTGTCATAACAGTGATTCACTCCGCTCAGGCTCTGTACCAGTTTCATCGCCGTAAGTTCCTCACGGAATCCTTCGCTCGTGTACTGGCTGCCGCGGTCACTGTGAATGATGGCCCCTCCTATCTGCTTTCCATACTTCCGTTTCAGCTGTTTCACCGTGTCGATGCACAGTTCTTTCTTCATATTGTCTCTCATCTCCAGCGCGACGATCTCTCCGTTGAAGCAGTCCATGACGGGAGAAACATAGAGTTTTCCGTCACGGCAGGGAACTTCCGTAATGTCCGTCAGAAACTTTCTAAACGGTTCTTCCGACCGGAAATCCTGTTTCAGCAGGTTTTCTTTCTCCTGAACTTCCGTATTCGCCTTCGTAATTCCGTGCGAAACTCTGCGTTTATGCAGATATCCGCCTTCTTTCATCGCTCTGTACACCGTACGGGGACTGGTTTTTATGCCGTTCTGCTCCAGAGCCGTATGGATCCGCTTCACTCCGTAGTTGTCGTTGTCCGGATGCTGCTCCAGAATCTTTTTGATCTCGACCAGAAGAAGCTGCCGCTTTGAGACTTTGTCACGGTTTCTCAGCCAGCGGTAATATCCCGATTCGCTGATCTTCAGCGCGGCGCACATCTCGTTCACGGTGTATGTTTTTCTGAAGAACCGGACGAATTCGTACTTCGCGCCGGTTTTTACTTCTTCCGGTCTTTTGCGAAAAAACCTAACGCGTCCTTGAGGATATCGTTGGCACGCTTGACTTCGGCGAGTTCCTGTTCCAGTTCACGGATTCTCCGTGCCTGTTCGTCTT
>JAGARL010000119.1 GCA_017622255.1 Methanocorpusculum sp. | reverse complement strand
TCAAAAGAAATTAAAAGCAAAAAATTATCCGGAAGACATTCAAGAAAAATTAGACGAGGGAAGAACGGCTGTTTTTACCTGCTCATAGCTCTTCATCCGGAAGAGTTCACCAAATCCGTCCATGGTCTTGTCGAACAGAGGAGAAACTGCCTCAATCGTGCAGTCGTCACTGGTAAGTCCCGTGCCGCCCGTGACAACAACACAGTTTGCCGTCTCAAGTGCAGTTCGGACTGCTTCGGTGATGCGGTCGCGTACATCCGGCACCAGCGTCTGGAAAACAACCTCCATCCCGGCACCCTCGAATGCTTCGCGGATAATCTGCCCGGAAAGATCGGTCTTTTCCGTTCTGCTGGTGGAAACAGTAATTACTGCTGCCTTCACCGGAATATCTTTGTGATGCTCGTGTCCCATCATGCACCTCCGGCAAATCCGCGAAGTGCTTCTGACTGTGCATCATGCAGGTCGCGGCGCATGACAAGCTTACTTCCGCCTGCAAGCATGAAAATATCGAGCTCGATTCCGTCAAGAGCCGAGAGGTCAGCATCTGCCGCAAGACACATACCATGACATGCCTTGTCTTTGACAAGCGAGAGATTCTCCGAGCTGATATCACCAAAGCGGACAACCCATCCGGCAGCAGATGCCTTAATTAAGATATCCTCTGTTCCTTCCGTATAGGCGCCGCCTAAGAGAATCGTCTTCGAAAGCTCTGCGGCCGGCACATTTAAGACCGCAGAAACCGGCTCTCCGGCTTTTGCTTCGGAGACCCCGCGGGGAATATGGAGATAACAGTTTGCCCGGATACCGTTCATCTGCATACTCGATGAGCGAATCTGCGGGAGCGCGACGATACGGCCGGAAACCTCAGCCGCGGCCGCAAAGCGGAACTCATCTAAGAAATCATCTGAGCTGACCGTCTCACCTGCCGTGACCGTCAGTGTCTCATGAGACGGACCAGTAAAGCCCCAGAATTCCAGGAGTTCGCGGACAAACAGCCGCTGGGCGGTCTGGGCAGACAGCGGGAAGCCCGGCATGCCGATGACCGGTTTGCCGTTGATGATACCAAGCATGGACGGCTTTGCCGGCTTCATGAAAACACCGTGGAAGACAATCTCTCCAAGGTCTGCGATAGCAGAAGCCGTAAAGTCCTTCGAACCCATCGAAGAGCCGGCAGAGAGAAGTACAATCTCGTTTTCTGCAACCGCTTTTTCGATTGCTTCGCGGATTAATTCACGGTTGTCTGCAACCGGCGGATAACGGATAACATCCACACCGAACTGCCGAAGATATGCCTCGGTCATCACCGAGTTGCTCTCCACAACCTGTCCCGGCTTTGGGACCTCACCTGGTGCGATAAGCTCCGAGCCGGTCGGGATAATACCGATTGAGACCGAACGGACAGCAACCTCTGTGATGCCGTAGCCGGCAAGAGCACCGATATCAAACGGACGAACCCGAGCTCCTGCCGGAAGAACCATGCGGCCGGCTTCTATGTCCTCACCCGTTGCCCGGACATTGCGGCCGGCTTTGATTGGAGCGCGGATGGTAATTTCGGCAGGAGCATCACTTCCGTCGAACTCCACATCCTCCACCATGATTACGGCATCGAACATTTCGCGAACAACATTTCCGGTGTTGACGCGGTCGAACTCGGAAATGGTGAGCGGAGTTTCAGCAGATGCACCAAGAGTTGCGGCAGCCTTCACCGCAAAGCCGTCCATTGCAGAGACCGGTGCCGGAGGGACAGAATATTTTGCATACACCGGCTCTGAAAGGACACACCCTGCTGCATCCAGTAAAGACACGGTACGGGATACATAGGCAGGAGCAGTCTTCTTCACCAGAGACAGCGCTTCTTCAAACGGTATTTTATTCATAGTGCTGTAACAGTATTGGGTCTGAATACAGATATATTTGTTCCAAAACCTCTTTTTTACCAATTGGATTATGCACAATTTTCTGAGATACCAGTTGTTAACCAATGGCAAGATACATATTATGAGGGCACCCACATAATAGATAATTTATGACTGATGCAGACTCCCTGATGACCGACTCTTTCGGCAGGCGCATTACTGATGTGCGAATTGCCCTAAACAGCGCATGCAATCTGCGCTGTCTCTACTGCCACCATGAAGGCGAAGTAGTAAACGGCTGTATGCGTGATGAAGCAGGCGAGCCGCTCACCAAGGAAGAACTCATTGAGGTACTGACAGTATTCCGTCAAATGGGGGTTAAAACAGTCAAACTCACCGGCGGGGAGCCGACGCTGCGGACAGACCTTGCAGAGATCATCAGCTCGGTTCCTGAAGGTATGGAGATTTCGCTTACCACCAACGGAACGCTGCTCAAGGAAAAAGCAGCAGCGCTGAAAGCAGCAGGACTTTCCCGCGTCAACATCAGTCTCGACACCTTAAAACGCGACCGCTACGAAAAAATCACCGGACGTGATTTACTGCCGGATGTCCTTGACGGACTGAAAGCTGCACTTGATGCGGGCTTAACGCCGGTTAAGCTCAATGTGGTGCTGCTTCCCGGATTCAACGACGACGAGATTGATGATTTTCTGGAGTTCGCCCGCAGTCACGAGGATGTCATTTTGCAGTTCATTGAACTGATGGATGTGCACGGATGGGCTGACGGTCTCTTAGAGGGAGAACGCAATGCCGCCTTTGCCGCCGAACTTGAGGAGCGGTTCCGTTCTGAAGCAGAGATGGTGCAGACCCGCCGCATGCACCATCGAAGAAAGTACCGTCTCCACGGAGCAACAGCAGAGATTGTGCGCCCAATGCACAACTTAGAGTTCTGCGCAAACTGCAACAGGCTTCGCATCACCTCTGACGGCATGTTAAAGCCCTGTCTGCTCAGAACCGGAAACGAGGTGAGTCTGAAAGGAAAGCACGGTAAAGAGCTGGTTGACGCCATCGCACAGGCAGTATCCAACCGCTCGCCGTACTTCACGGAGGAGACAAAATGACTGAGATTCTGCGTCTTCAGGAAGAGGATTTCGACATAGGAGCTTTGCTCAGCAAAACCCGCGACAAAGCTGACGGTGCACAGCTTGTCTTTGTCGGCTGTGTCAGAGACGATGGTCTGGAAGCTTTGGAGATTGAAGCATTCGTACCGGTGGCAGAGACTGACTTACAGCGCATCGCAGACGAGTGCCGCGAGAAGTTCGGTGTACGGGCGGTGCATATCATCCACCGCTACGGACATCTTAAAGTAGGCGAGAATATCGTCATAATAATCGTCTGTTCCGCCCACCGCGGGGAAGGATACGAGGCGTCCCGGTATGCCATCGAGCGGTTAAAGGAGCTGGTTCCGGTCTGGAAGCAGGAGATTGTAAACGGAAAGAAAGGAAACTGGGTGGAGGTGCATTAAATGCCTGAGTTTACACACTTAAACGAGAAAAATGAGGTCCACATGGTAGATGTGACCGCAAAACCTGACGTCTCCCGCGAGGCAGAAGCACGCGGAAGAATTTATCTGCGGGACAGCACGCTGAAAGCAATCGCTGAAGGTTCGGTTGTCAAAGGAAATGTGCTTGCAACAGCTCAGGTTGCAGGAACCATGGCCGTAAAGCAGACCTGGGCACTGATTCCCATGTGCCACCCGATTCCGGTCGGAGCAGTGACGATTACCTTTGAGCAGACCGCGGAGTACATCGAGGCATCCTGTCGTGTCAAGACCTACGGCAAGACCGGTATCGAAATGGAGGCGCTGACGGGAGTATCTGTTGCGCTTCTGACCATCTGGGACATGGTCAAGTCCGCAGAAAAAGATGAAGCAGGACAGTATCCGGTAACCCGTATTGACGGAATCCACGTGGTGGAAAAACTGAAAGGGGAATAATGGAACCGGTTACATTCTATCCAGTCGGAGTTGTGCACTCACCGCACAAAGAACTTGCCGGAATGCCGGTTCAGCCGCCGGCAGCCAAACCTTTTACGGGTGAGATTGAGATTTTCCCTGAGTACGCTGAAGGTCTTTTGGATATCGAAGGATTCTCGCGGGTGATGGTCTTTTACCATCTGCACAAAAGTACAGGCCCCCTTCTGACTGCCGCACCATTTTTCGACACCGTACCGCACGGAGTCTTTGCATCCCGTATTCCGCGAAGGCCGAATGCTTTGGGGTTCTCGGTTGTGCAGCTCATTTCACGCGAAGGAAATACGCTTCACATAGGTGATGTGGATATTTTAGACGGAACACCGGTCTTGGATATCAAGCCGTATGTACCGGAGTTTGATGCATATCCAAATGAGACGTCGGGCTGGTTTTCCGGAAAACTTTCCGGAATAGAAACAAAGCGCTCTGATACGCGGTTTGTATAATGATTACGGTCACGGTTTTTTCCTGCCCGCACTGCGGGGCATCGGTCGAAATACAGGAAGGTGTCGGAACCCGGGACATACTTGAGGACGTCTTTTACTGGGATGGTGAAGAGCCGCCGATTCTGCAGGAGTATGTGCGTTCTGCGGTATTCCACAAAGCAGCTTCGCTGATAGAAAGCGGATGGATTCCAAAAGAAGGATTCGGTTACCGCCGGCATTTCTGCCCCATCTGTAAAACTGTTGAAAGCAGGTTTCACTTCCGGCTGGAAAAGGATGGCAAAAGCTGGTTTCCAACCTTTAAGTGCGGAAAGTGTCAGTCTCATCTGGTTCCGATTACCGGAAACCATCCGCCGGGTTCACTGAGGCGCAGAAAAGAAGAGGAGTGTTCCCGCTATATCCGCTGTACACACTGCGGAGAGCTAATTGATATACAAAAAGAATAATCCATAAAAATCTCTTTTTTATTCAGAAATTACCAAAAAATATTCCGGAATGGGGGTGGTGTATCCCCCGGATCCTGGAAATTAAGTTCTTTGCAATGCAGAAGTATTACTTCTTCAGATAGAGTTTGGCGTAGATGGTCTCGCCTTTTCTGGTCGGGTGGCGCTCGCCTAAGTCACCGTTGTAGACTGCAAAGACAGCCTTCTGTCCTTCTACTTCGAGTTCTTCTTCGCGTGCGAACTTGTATCCCGGCATCATGACATCAACAGTACCGAAGACGTACATCTCACCGCGGGATGCCTGACCGCCAAGGCGGCTCTTTGCATTTCCTTTGATGACAACCTTTCCGCCGTCTGCATGAGTCATGACGTGAACATCAATGTTTCCGCCGACAACAATTTCGCCGCCGACCATAAAGGTACCGCAGTCGGAACCGACGTTTCCGTCGACAACGATTCTGCCGCCCTTCATACCTCTCCAGTCACCACGGTAGGATGCTGCGAGGTAGTTTCCTGCGTTTCCGGTAACGTGGATTTCTCCACCTTCCATGGAAGTTGCTGCAAAGTGGCCGATGCTGCCGTTGACGGTAATCTTTCCGCCCTTCATCCAGGCACCGACATACATGTCTGCGTCGCCGTTTACGACAACTTCACCGGCAGTCATCTTGGAACCGATGTATTTCACGCGGGAGAAGTCGCCGTTTAAGACGAGCTTGGTCTCTTCTGCGGTTGCTCCTGCTGCTCCCTGAACGGTGAAGTAGTCTCCAACCTTCTCGGTAGTTCTTCCGATGTGGACTGGAAGCTCTGCAATCTCCTCTGCAGTCTTGCCTGCTAATGCATCGGGGATGAAACACTCCGCTTCGAGGAACAGTTCAGGCTGTTTGGTGATAGTAATAGTTACAGTTTCCATGTTCTGCCTCACTGTGTTGCGTCAATGCTGATGACGTTCGGGTTCTTCATGAATGCGTGCTCATCAACCTCATAGTTTCTGCGGCTGACGGAGTAGTATTTTCTGAAGTACTCGTTTAAGTCGTGTTCGACCTGCTTGCTCGGGTTGGTTGCAACGTTGACCCAGTAGGTCTGTTTGTTTCCGTTGCTGACAATCTCACTGTCGTTGACGATGATTTCGCCGGACTTGATGAGGTACTTTGCATTGGAGAATGCCCACTCAATCTGTTCTGGGTCAGACTCAGTCTCCGGGTTGTACGGGTAGACTGCAATGTCTGCCTGCATACCGACCTTTAAGCCGCCGAGTTTGCCGCCGAGACCAAGGGTCTTTGCCGGACCTGCACGGGTCATCTGTGCAATTTCGTAGAGCGTGAGTTCACGGTCGATGTTGGAGAGCGTGGAACGGTCGCGGACCTTGTCCTCGTTCTTCATGGTTGCAAAGACCTCATCTCTTGCTTTCTGGCTCATGAGCCACTTCATGACACGCGGGTAGCGGGTGAACGGACCTGCGTTCGGGTGGTCAGTGGTTAAGTAGCAGCGCATGTGGTCTTTTGCGAGCAGTGCCATCTCAAGACCGATGGACCACTGGACACCGCAGACGTAAACATCTTTGCTGTAGACGTACGGGACAATACCGGAACCGCACTCGACTTCAACATCAGTGTTTGCCCACTTGAGGTGGTTTAATGCGGTTAAGTGGTACTCGAACGGTCCGTCACCGGTCATGGTGGTGGTCTCGTCAAGGGTGACGAATCCGATATCACAGGTGAGGTTGTCGTTCTTGTTGATGTAGTCCATGACCTCTGCACCTTTAGACTCGAAGTCTGCCCAGGTGGTTCCGCCGTAGGAGTGGAACTGGATGTGGGTGTGGTGGAGAACAGTGTCACGTCCGAATGCATTGTCGGCTTTCTTGCCTTCTGCAATCTTTAACGTGTCCATGGTGGTGGTGTAGTTGCCCGGGTTTCCAAGGTTGTTTCCGTGGAGGTGGAGAGAGTGCGGAAGGTGGAGGGCTTCGTTGACGTCAAGAAGTCCGTTGACGATTTCCTTCGGAGTGACTTCGAAGAACGGAACCGGGTCGTTGACGGTCATACAGTTCAGACCCCATCCCCATGCTTCAGTTCCTCCCGGGTTAACGCACTTGATACCGTATCCCTTGGTGCTGTTTAAGAGCCAGGCGATGTAGTTCTTGGCGTTTTCAAGTTCGCCGTTCTTGAGGTATTCAAGGACGAACCAGTTGTTTCCAAAGAGCGGAAGTGCAGCCTGATCGATGATTGGTGTGTCACGCATCTCCTCGTGAGTGTGGCGTGCATAGAGTGGCGGCATTGCTGCCTCCATGACAGTGGTGTAACCCATGTCTGCATACTTGTATGCAGTCTTGAAGACGGTCGGAACAGAGTTTCCACCGGCCATGTGACGGACACCGCGTGCCGGTTCGTATGCTGCCTGGAGTTTGTCTTCCGGACGGAAGTTTCTTCCGACGTTGACCTTTGCTCCTGCAACGTGGGAGTGAATGTCAACTCCTCCGGCCATGACAGTCATGCCGGATGCGTCGATGACTTTTGCAGCAGAGCTGACGGACTCAACAATGACGCCGTCTTTTACTGCAATGTCCTTCTTGTCGCCTTTGATGCCCTGTACCGGGTCAAAAACAAATCCGTTTTTGATGAGAATCTCGGACATTATGCTGCTGCTCCCTTGATTTTGTTGACTTCTTCTAATACCATCTCAAGGAACTCTGCATCGGTAAGCATGCCTTCCGGTGCGTCGACAACCTTGCGGGATTCGATTGGAACGTTGTCCATACGGTAGCAGGAACCTGCAACCTCAATACCGACAAGAGCGACCGGGACGTGGCACTTGGAAACTGCTGCAGTCGGGGTCATGTGCGGGTCGATACAGACAGACGGGAGGTCGTAGATCTTCTTAACCGACTTGAACGGGAAGTGGGATCCCGGATCACTGCCGATAACGAAGGATGCATCAACTTCACCGCGCTGGAGAAGATCGTTGGAACTGGTTTCTCCAGGGTTGTAGCGTGCAAATCCGCGAGATAAGTCAACACAGAACGGGAAACCGAACTGCCATCCAAGAACCTGACCGGATCCGGTAACATTGTAGTGACCGCGCATTGGAATAATGGATGCTTTGGTGTACTTGTTTAAGTCTGCGGTGACAGCGATTGCGATGTCGATGTTGTGGTTCTTTCCAAGAGAGTGGGTGACACCCATTCCGAAGAAGATAGTGACGAAACGTCCCTCCTTTAAGAGTTCAGCGAGTTCATAGACCTTCTCTTTCGGGACACCGGCAATCATGTCCGGAAGTTCTTCGCCCTTGAATGCAACACGGAGTGCATCGAGAAGTTCGTAGTCGCGTCCCTGCTCAACCTGAACGTGCATGTCTGCAAGGGATGCAGTGTCAGTCGGTCTCGGGTCAACAACGATGATCTTTCTGCTCTTCTGTCCCTTAACCGTGAAGAAACCGCGCGGGAAGATAGAGTATCTGGACATGTGACGCGGGTGTGCGTGTGCCGGGTTGCATCCCCAGAAGACAATGCGGTCTGCACGGTTCTTAACCTCTCCTAAGGTACAGGATGGGATACCAACATCGTGGACAGCAATTAAGGACGGACCGTGACAAACGGTTGCAGTGTTGTCAACAATTCCGCCGACTTTTTCTGCGATCATGTGTCCGGTGCTCTGTGCCTCACAGGAGGTGGAGGACCAGCCGTACATGAGCGGCTTCTTTGCATCGCAGAGAATCTTTGCAGTGTACTTTGCAGCCTCTTCGTAGGTTACTTCTTTCCACTCGCCGTTCTCCTGCTTCATACGCGGACGGGTGATTCTGTCCGGGGACTGGGCGTGGAGGAACTTCTCTGCACCGATTGCGCAGGCGTTCTCAACTTCGAGAATCTGCTTGCCGTCGTCACTTACTTTGACGATGATATCATCGCAAAGAGTTCCGCAGAACGGGCAGATTACGTCTGTTACAAGTTTTGTCATACTGTTTACTCCTCTCCGCATGCAGTAAGCACAAGTTCAATGGAACTTAAGACTTTCTCGTCCTCTGCCGGTTCGACGGTGACCTTGGTTCCTTTGAAGGTCGGCATACCGGTAGAGTAGGTGTTGGTGTCAACAACCATGTTTGCCCATGGGCCCATGGGGATCCATGCAAGACCCGGGTGCGGACCCTGCGTGGTTTCAATGGCTTTGACGATTACACTGCCGAACTCGCTGGAGACACGAACATTGCTGTTCTTCCAGATGCCGAGGGCAGCGATATCGGCGGCATCAAGCTCGATGATACCGCAGGATTTCATGTAATCCTCTTTTTCCTTTCCTGCTTCCATGGAGACACCCTGCTGGATGGTTCTTCCGGAAATCAGGTTTACAGTTATACTTGTCAATGTCTTTTCTCCTCTTTCTCGAGAATTATTTTGGAGATTTCTCCGGGTGCATAAGGACTGTAGAAGGAATATTACGAAAAAAAGAAGCCGATTCCGGCGGGGACAGGGATACCATCACATTTTTCTTGTTTTGACCGGACAGTCGCGGGATACCTTGTATAGAGGATGCCATTTTTTCCCGAAACGGCAAACCCGAAGCAGGGAAAACCCTGCCGGGGCCGTCTGACGACTGTCGATACTTTTTTCAACAAGAAAAGACAAATAACTCACTTCCCGTTCGAGGCTGTCTATTTCACCGTTGATACTTCCGACATTTACAATCGATCAGCACATCTGCATGTCGACGGAACTGTGCAATACCGCACCTCCCTGTAGCAGGATTCCCTGCTAGTGCGGAATTGACATCTGCATTACTGGAGATAATGCGAATCCCATGTTCATGTGATGACTGTTCCAAGCTTCGCACTCGGATACAGAACTACCGCTTGACGCGTATAGTCAATACTATAGTTTTGAAGCGGGAGATATAAAGATTCGGACGGGGCTATGTTTAACAAACATGGTTGACATAAACTATTTTTCAGGAGATATGGACGACACTGACAATGCAAATGTCAGCAGGTTAATTAACATTGGTTTACTAAAAAGAGATTTGTTGAAATACCGTGTATTTACGAGTATTTCTTTCAGACGCGCATAAATTAACATCTGAAATACTAATCGTCATTATGACAACCAATTGGTTATCAATTATGTGTGTTTTACTCATGATGAATATGAGTGGGTTTGTGTAAAATGAATATAATTGATTTCTGATGAAAAAGTCAGGAAAAAAAGAGTTATTTGTGGTGCGGTTCGTACTCGGCAAATCTATCAAGATTGTAGCAGATATCTTTTGCCGAAGGGTTGTTTAGGACTTCGTACTGGGTTTTGAAATCACCAATTACCGCACAGGGGAAGTGGTATTCTTTGAATCCCTCAATGACGACATAATCAATTCCCAGCCAGTGGTAGTAGTCCAGGATACTAAAGAGATTGCTTCCCTGTAGTGAGACCACGCATTTTTCCGAGTCGATACCAGCCGCGCATTCTGCTCCTGCTTCAAAGTGTCTGGTGGTATCTTTTCCCTGCGGGAGATTGAAGGAGTGACAGCCGAGCTGCTTTAGAGAGGCAACCCTTCCGAACTCTCTGAGCATGGGGATAAGGCGGACTATCAGCGTTGTTTTTCCGGAGTTTGAATGACCTACAATGTTGATGAGCCGCATAAGTTCCAGTAACATATGGAACTTTGAATATAAGTATTTTGGGCAGGAAAAGGGATTATTTTCCAGCCGCAAGAATGAGGCGGAAGAGATCGTTGCCGCAGACGGATTTGACACGGGCAAGTTCATCTTCAGACATTCCGGAGAAGAGCCGGCGGGTCCCGGCAGGAGTGGTAAAGATTCCGACACGTTCAGTCCGGGTTAAAAATCCCTGAGTTTCAAGACCAGCAAAATAAGGGAGAACATAGTAGTGCGGGACATCCATATGCTCCGCTATCCGGCGTGTGGTTGGGAAACGAACTTTGATACCGGCGGCAGAGACTTGCAGGGACAATTCTCCGTCTTCCAGAATCAGCGTTCTGGCACACGCAAAAATATTTTCCTCAGATAAGACGGCATCCATTCTATGAGAACAGATTTGTTTTCAAATGTAATGAGGGTTGTTACTCGTTGCCTCCAATAACGACTGCCTGTTCATCCCAGGAAAGCGAGACTGAGTCTCCGACAGATAGAGACGAATCATGTTCTTTGAAGGGGATTCGAAGGAAGAATTCCTGACCGCAGTCAACATACATTTCAACAAAAGCACCGCGTCGGGAGAGAGAACGGATGATTCCGGGAATACCTGATGTGTTTTTCGTGATAATAATATCTTCAGCACGAATCATAACGGAGACTAAGCCCTTCCTGTCAGCGGGCGCAGGGAGTACGATGCCGCCAAAGGATACACTGCCGTCGTTAGCACTTCCGATAAAGATATTCTGGAATCCGACAAAGCGCGCAACAGAAGCAGTCGCCGGATGATACCAGATTTCATCCGGAGTTCCTATCTGTACGATACTGCCGTCGAGGATGACAGCAACACGGTCTGCCAGACGCTGTGCCTGTATCTGATCATGCGTGTTGATGATGATGGTGGTGCCGTTTTCGGCATTTTCCTGAAGAATCATCTCTTCCACATCTTTTGCAGCGAGCGGATCTAAGTTTGCGGTAGGCTCATCCAGGAAGAGAAGCTCCGGCCGGGTAACCAGAATACGGGCAAAGGATACCCGCTGGCCTTCTCCACCGGATAACGTGCGGGCGCTGCGAGTCGCATACTCGCTCATGCCAAGTTTGGCGAGAGTTTCCTGTGCACGGCGTTTCTGCTCTGCACGAGGAATTCTGCGGTAGGACAGTCCAAGTGCGATATTGTCTACAACCGACCGGTCAAAGAGAACGGTTTTCTGGAAGAGAATTCCCATGCGGCTGCGAATCTTTTTGCGGGAAGCGCGAACAAACGGTTCTCCGAAGATACGAATGGTTCCTGCAGTAGGTGATTCGAGGCCGTCAAGCAGGCGAAGCAGAGTACTTTTGCCGGCACCAGACGGTCCAATGACAGCCAGAATCTCTCCTTTGACAACGGAAAACGAGGTTGGATGCAGGACCTCTTTGTTTCCGTATGCCTTTGTGAGATTTTCCGTTTCAAGAACAGTGTTAGTCATCTTTTACCCTCATTCCGCGATACTGCAGGACGTTGACACCCAGATTGACGATTAATGCGATTCCAAGAAGGATGATTCCAAGTGCGATGGAAACAGAGAACTCACCCATTGACGTGTTTAAGCTGATGGCAGTTGTCAGCGTCCGTGTGAAGTGCCGGATATTTCCGCCGACCATCATGACAGCGCCAACCTCAGCGATTGCTCTGCCGAAGGCAAGAACAACAGCAGAGAGAATCGCGAACTTTGCTTCGCGAACCAATGTCAGCATTGCACGGTACGCCGGAGCGTTTAAGCCCAATACCGTATTTTTCATGTCGCGGTCAAGTCCGGTTAAAGCGGAAATGGTAAATCCGATAATTAAGGGAGAAACCAGAATTACCTGCGCGATGGTCATCGCCTTGGTGGTGTAGAGCAGATCCAGAAATCCGAGGGGGCCGGAGTGAGAAATCAGCAGATACACTACAAGACCCACAATTACGGTCGGCAGAGCGTATAAGGTCTGAACAAGGTTGATTACACCGCGTTTTCCCGGGAAATCATAGAAGTAGATGAG
>JAGARL010000118.1 GCA_017622255.1 Methanocorpusculum sp. | reverse complement strand
GGTGTCGATGCAGGTGTCAACGGCGATAAGATTCCGGAGCTCGAGGCTATCGGCGCCGAGATGGCACCGACGGAAAACAAAGCGGTCATCAAGGACGTTGTTGACCGCGTCTGTGCAGACATTGCACTGCAGATTATCGACATCTGTGCCGAGAAGGGCCTGCTCCCAAAGAACAGCTCCATTGGATTTACCGGACGTGCAATCATCTCCGGAAACAAACCGCAGTACATCTTAGAAGGAGTTACCAAGCGCGGACTCTATGACGAGCCGATTAACCACTTAGTCTTCGTTGACGACGGTCTTGCCCGCGGTTCTGCCCTGATGGGCCGCTGTATGAACAGCATCGGCCAGCCGAAATGCCCGATTGGCGGTGTTCGGGGCGGAAAGTGTATTATGGCGAAGAGACAAAAAATTGGTAAGTAATTATGACCGAAGATATCCAGGACGAATTTGACCTTGTCATCCCGCCGGGAACTCCAAGGGCCGCCATCCGCGATGCAGCGCTGAAGTTCGATGTTGAGCTGGTTTCTGTTACCAGACCGCTCAACTTTGCTAATATGGTAAATGATGAACGCGAGCTTCTGGCATTCCGCGGAAAGCGTGAAGAGATTGAGAAGGTAAACGAGTTCCTCTACGCCGAAATTAAAAAATTCATCGGGGAATAACTCCCTCTTTTTTTTGCGGAAACTTAGTATGCGCATCCATCCAACGAGGATGCATGAACCGGATTGTTGGAAAAATTCTGAAATTTATTGCAGTACTTTTCTGTATCCTTCTGGTAATTTACGGATTCCAGTTCACGTCCGTCTGGACTGCTGTTGTCTTTGCCGTTCTGTTTTGTGCAGTCAGTCTCCCGCTGGAAATATTTGCCTCGGCGATTCCGCGGATACTTTTTGAATTAAGAAAACTTTCCGGCCGCACTGCACAGATTTTGTTTGTGGTGCTTGATGCCGCGGCTACTCTTGGTGTGCTTACCGTTCTGGATTATTTCATGCACGATGTAAGTATTCTGCCTGTTTCTGCGTTTATCATCGCGCTGGTTGTCGCGTTCTTTTCGCTGAATGATTTTACCGGGAAGCTGTTGGAGAAAAAAGAAGATATTGGGGAGTAAGGTTACGCTCCAATCAGGGAGAAGAGCGAGACAACAACCATCAGGATAACCGGCACGGCGATGCTCATCTTCAGCTTCTTTGCGGGAATGTCACAGACAGCGGCAAAGCCGAAGTACCAGACCGGAATGGACCAGAGCAGGAACACTCCCTGCAGGGCAAGCAGGAGAACTGCCGGGGCTGCACCGATAAACCATACAAGAAGAGTCAGTACCGAGCTGATAATCAGAATCACCGAGACATAACTGCAGACAGAGAGAATGTCCTTAAAGGAACAGACTGCATAGCCGATGAACTTCAGGCAGGCAAAGAACAGTGCGGAAACAAACACCCAGGTGATAAAGGTCATAATCAGCGTGGAGATAACGCCGGTTCCGATAATTATGCCGGAGAGTTCCGCCGGTACCAGAGCTGCCGCTTCTCCAAGCAGGGGAATCGAGACAAGAGCAGAGACAACTGCATAAACTGCGGTTATGAGAATCGGGATTTTCAGTCCTGCGGGTTTATTTTCTGCGAAAAACGTCTTCTGGTCAAAGAGAAGATTATACAAAGACGCAAAGAATTTCATATCTCCTCCTATATAAGACGGGAGACTATTAAAGATTCTGGAAAAAAAGAGGATTATAAAATAATCTCAATGTCGAGCTGTTCTGCAAGCTCTTTGTATCTGTTTCTGATGGTGACTTCGGTAACGCCTGCAACGTCTGCAACCTCGCGCTGGGTTCTTCTCTCACCGGAGAGAATCGAGGAGATGTAGATGGCAGCGGCGGCAACTCCGGTTGGTCCTCTGCCGGAGGTCAGTTCGCGCTCTCCTGCCTGCTTTAAAATCTCCATTGCACGGGACTGAACCTCTCCTTTGAGACCGAGACCGGAACAGAATCTCGGCACATAATCGCCCGGAGAGGTCGGGAGCAGCTTTAAGCCGAGCTCACGGGAAATGAAGCGGTAGGTTCTGCCGATTTCCTTTCTCGTGACACGGGAAACTTCTGCGATTTCATCAAGCGTTCTTGGAACATTGCACTGGCGGCATGCTGCATAGAGGGCAGCTGCGGCCACACCTTCGATACTTCTTCCGCGAATCAGGTTCTTGTCAACTGCGTCACGGTACACGACTGCGGCAGTCTCACGAACGTTTCTCGGCAGACCGAGTGCGGATGCCATACGGTCAAGTTCGGAAAGGGCGAATGCAAGGTTTCTCTCCGTTGCGTTGGAAACTCTGATACGGCGCTGCCACTTTCTTAAACGGTAGAGCTGTGCACGGTTCTTGGAGGAGATTGCACGACCGTAGGAGTCACGGTTTCTCCAGTCAATCATCGTGGAAAGACCTTTGTCGTGAATAGTAAAGGTCATCGGTGCTCCGACACGGGAACGCTTCATGCGCTGGTCGTGGTCGAATGCACGCCACTCCGGTCCGCGGTCGATGAAGTCGTCGTCTAAGACCAGACCGCAGTTCTGACAGACCAGCTCTGCACGCTCATAGTCATGCACTAACTGCTTGCTTCCACACTCCGGACAGACAGTGACTGCAGTGTTCTCTCCTGCCGGCTTTTCCTTCTCCTTTGGAGCGAGGGCAATGCCCTGACGCTCTTTCATCTTTTCCCGCTGCTGTTTTAACTGTCTCAGTTTTTCAATTTCTGTCATGCTTCTTCAAATTCCTTTTCGGAAACGGCGACTGTTTCCGATTGCTGTTTTGGCGGCGGAAGTTCTTCTTTTTCGATTCCGGTTTAGACTCGGGAATCGCATAGAGAATCGTGCCGGGCACAACTTCCGATGCGTTTTCTCCGCACAGAACAGTGACATACGGCCTTGCCACACTGCCGTAGAGGTCTACTATTTTTCCAACGGGTTTGCTTGTTTCGTCAGCAACGCTGATGTAGAGCGGGGGAAGCTGCCCTGCGTCACACTCCGCGATGAGAAGACGCTTTCCGCGTTTGGCAACAACCTTTCCTGCGACTTTCAAAAAAACAAACCCCGTGGAACATTCAATGTGATTCGTTTGAGCGCTCGACTGCGGTGCGAATCAAACCGCAGAATATATATGCACATATTTATGATGTTGTGGTTCTATAAAAGTGTTTCCCAGAACGGTAAAATAGAATTAGCGGTTGAGGATATCCTCAGCTGTGAGGGAAAGAACGGTTTTTGCCTCCGCTTCCGTCATCCCTGCCCCGCGGGCCGTAATATAGCGCATATCTGCGGAGATGATATCTCCCGGTGCGTGAATGTCGGACTGAATCACAAATGATGCTCCCGCGCGCCGTCCAAGGGACAAAATGTGCCCGTTTGTTCTGTTATGTCCGCCGCGGGAAGTGATTTCCAGATAAATCCCATTCTTTGCGGCAAGTGCTGCATCTTCTTCCGTGATAAGTCCCGGGTGTGCGAGGATATCTACCGCATCTGAAGAAAGGGCCGCATGGTTTGTGCCGTCTGCCACCGGCTCTGCGGTTGTTTCTCCATGCACTATTACTATCTCTGCGCCGAGAGATTTTGCAAGGTGTGCTAACTCATCAATTTCCGTTGGCGGAACATGCGTCAGCTCAACGCCGGTGTAGAGACTGATTCCGTACAGTTCTGCCGAGCGCTTCACGCGTTTCTGTGCGGCGATAAGTTCTGCGACATTAGAGAAGTCTGCATGGTCGGCGATTCCCATCTCGGTATATCCGATACATGCCATGCGGCGGATAAGTTCGGACGGGATGAGTTCTCCGTCAGAGTAGGTTGTGTGACAGTGAAAATCGTACATATCTTAGAGCGCGGATGCGATTTTGTGCAGGAGCTCTTCTTTGGAACCGGCAAAGTCAACGACCAGTCTTCCTTCTCTTGCAAACCAGCGGGCAGGGTGGGATTTGGATGCGTCCTCTTCTGCAACGGTGATGCCTGCGGATTTTGCCGCGCGGGCAAGGCGGGATAGGTTCGGCTGCGGAACTGCCTCACTTTTTGCAACGCGTCTTCCTTCCTTGCGGGTTAAGGAAACATCGAAGTAGCAGGGATATATTGTGCGGAGTGCCATACTGAATAGTAGTTTCTTTTTCGAGAAAATAAGTCTGCTGTCGTGTTACGGCACAAAGAGGTTAGTAAGACGATTTTTTCATTTGGTATGAGTATCTATAAACCCTTTTGTGACTAATATATCTGGTATGCATCACATTGATGTTTCTATGGAAGCCGAAATATACGGCGCAAACAATCGTCTCGCCGAGCACAACGCAGAACACTTCAAAGAACACGGTGTCCGCGCGTTTGATCTCCTCGGTGCGATTGGCTCCGGCAAAACTTCCTTAATCGAGCAGCTTGTCCCCGAGCTGCAGAAGAGAGGTCTTGTTACGGCCGCCATCGCCGGCGATGTTTACGGAGACGATGACTTCCAGAGAATTGTCAAGACCGGCATTCAGGCATACAATGCAAACACCGGAAAGGAATGTCACTTAGACGCGCACCTTGTTCACCATGCACTGGACCACATGAACTTAGACGGTGTAAATGTTGTTTTCATCGAAAATGTCGGCAACATGGTCTGCCCGACTGATTTCAAGCTCGGCGCAGAAAAGAGAATTGTTGTCATCTCCACTACAGAAGGTGATGATGTCGTAAACAAGCACCCGATGATGTTTAGAGACTGCAACATCGCTGTCATCAACAAGGTTGACTTGGCAGAAGCTGTCGGATGCAACGTTGAACGCATGATTGCCGACATCAAGCGCTACAACCCGGAGATGGTCATCATCAAGACCGTTCTCAAGAAAGGCGAGGGTGTTTCCGAAGTTGCGGATGCCATCCTGGCCTGAGGTTTAATATACCTTAACAACCAATATGTAAAGGACTCTTTGAAAGACTGATGCGATGGGGAAACTCATTATCGTTAATCAGAGATATTAAAATTTAGGAGATATTCAAAATGCTTTGGCAGGGAAAATCCACCCGTAAATCCACCGGCGGCCGTTACCACGCAGCCCGCGGAAAGAGAAGAACCGAAATCGGAAGACCGGCAGCAGATACTGTCCTTGGAGAGAACAAGGTCAAGACCATCCGTACCACCGGAGGCAACACCAAGGTCCGTGCACTCCGCTGTGAGTTCGCAAACGTCAGCGACACCAAGACCGGAAAGGTCCAGAAGGTCAAGATTCTCTCCGTTGCAGAGAACGCAGCAAACCCGAACTACGTCCGCCGTAACCTCATGACCAAGGGCGCAGTAATCGCAACCGACCTCGGAAAGGCACGCATCGTCAGCAGACCAGGTCAGGACGGCGTTATCAACGCAGTTCTGATCGAATAAATATAATTTTTTTCTACCCTTTACTGTAAGGTTCATTTGTGCGTGCGTCAAATACTATGTATCTATGCGCCGCGTCTCCTATCAGTTCCCGCGAACTTTTGACAGTTCTATTCTCGTCCGCCTGCCGTTTTCCCGCTGTCTGGAACGGCTCAGCACGCTCTCTTCCTTCCAGGATAACTTCCGCAGTGCCGCAGGTGCGGTAAAGCGGGAGATTTCTTTGCAGATTGCCTGCAACCGGTTAGACTTCGAGCCGGTGCTGCCGCAGACACTTTCCGGAATTACTGATGAGGCAGACTTTCTGCTGACGATTTCTGATACGGTCCTTCGCGCAGATGGTCACCGTCCCGAACCTGCGCAGAAGTTTATGGTAAAAGTGATTGACCGCGGAGGGGAATCTGGCGTCTATGTTGCGCACGCAACAGAACCGCAGGCGCTTTCCGCAAATACTGCGGCAGAATATATCGTTCGGGTGATGCAGTAATGGGAGAACTGGAGACAACGCTTGCCGCACCGTTTGTGCATATGCGCCTTCCGGCACTTTCGCAGATGAAGCTCGTGTTCTACTACACGCAGGACAAACGCTGGATGGGGCTTGACGATGCAAAGAAACTGATATCCATTGGACTTACGGCAGGAATCCTCACGAAAGACGAACGCGGGGAGTTTGTCCTTGCCGAATCTCTGCGCGAGGAAAAAATTCCGCTTGGATTCCGTCCGACGGATGAAATTTTTTCCGCGCCCCTGCCGGAGAAAAAGGATGTCTTAGATGCCCTCCTCGCAGAAATTTCTGCAAAGTCAGGACTGGAGACAAAAGTTCTCGTTCCGGAATTAAGCGAAATACGTGCTCATTTCGACAATCTGATTGGAGATTATGCCGCAGTTGTTCTGCTCGCAAAAAAATACGGCGTGGAGTTTGCACAGCACCGGGCAGAGCTTCTTTCGCATATCGAGTCAAAGTGATTTGAAAAAGTATAAATACTCACGAATCATATGTATTAGAGCACACAGGCGCAGTGCCTGAGCAGCAAGGACTCGTGGTCTAGCAGGCTATGACGTCGCCTTGACATGGCGGAGGTCCTGAGTTCGAATCTCAGCGGGTCCACTCCTTTTTCTGATTTTCTCAATTCCACTAAACACTATCATGAACGTTCCAAACAATAAACGCAGACAAAACACTCTTCTCAAAATTCATACTGCATTTATTGACCTCTTAGAAACCCATGAGCTTGACGACATCAGTGTCACTGATATCTGCGGCAAAGCGGGAATCAACCGGACAACCTTCTACATGAACTTCCGCGACCTGCAGGATTTGGCAACTGCGGAGATGAACCGGCTGGAAGCCGAAAATCTTGCCATCTTCGGCAATGAGAGTCTGAGCAGAAGTAATTCCGGCTCGGTTCTGCTGTCTCTTTTTACGCACATCCGGGAAAATCAGCCGCAGTATAAAACCTACTTCAAACTAGGACGCGACGGCCGCTTCCCAATCCCGGATGCCGCCGTTGCTGAAGCAAGCAGATATCATAATGATACCTACGGAAAATATCACCAGGAATTTTTCCGGCATGGATTAAATGCCATAATCAAGCTCTGGGTAAACGGCGGCTGTCAGGAGACGCCGGAAGAGATGCTCAGCATTCTCCACGCTGAGTATCAGGAAAACATCATTGCGAAAGACGCCTGAGCATCCGCGTTGTTTTGAGAATCATATACAGCGCCGTTACAATAATTACGATGCTGATTCCGGCTCCCGTTGCCGCGATGAAAATATTCTGCGTGGAAAGCGGCATCTCTCCGCCGAACTGAGAAAGCATTGCTGTTTCTAAAATCAGCAGGGACACAAGGGATGCGGTCAGGCTGATTATCCGGGAAACAGACAAAACCGGACTCTTATGTTTTCTGAATCTGATAAGTCCGGTAAGCGACACGGCAAGGGCGGAGAAGGTGTAGAGTGCGGCAACGTAAATGAGTACTCCCATATCGCCGAACTCATGCGGACGGTACAGCATCATCAGCACCAGTGCAGAGAGTGCCAGATTTACCGTCAGGAGAATGCCGGAGCAGAACCGCGCCCGCTTTAATTCGCGAATCGGATTTTCCCTCTTCCGCTGCCGGAAGAGATTCTGGAACAGCAGAATCCTCAGGCAGGAGAGAACCGCATAATATCCGGCAAAAACCGCGAACCAGTTTGTCGAAAAGAAAACGGCAAGCAGAATATTTACTCCGGCATACAGCACGTCAAGTGCCAGTGAGCATGCGAGATTAATCTGTGTTTTGAATACCGCATCAGTTACATACTGTCTGGTGTAGGAATTCCTGTACCCCATCTCTCTTATGCGGGAATGCCAGCGCGGGAAATTCTTTCCAACCGCAACGGAGAGCACAAGAAGCGTATAGAACGAAAGCGTATAGACTGCATATGCCGCAGGAGATGATTCCATCCCGCGGGAAAATATCTGGAAAAGAGCTATGGCACACCCTGCTGTTAACACGCAGATAAGCCACAGCGGCGGGAAGAGGAGTTTAATCCAGGGAATCTGTCTTGCGCTCATGTGTTCTTTTCTGGAAATACGATGTTTGAGATATGTATTTCCTCAGGGAAATACTCTCCTTAAAAGAGAAAAGTTCTCCTGCCCCGCGGCAAAGCGGCAGGCTCTGTCATGCAGACTTGGAGGATGGACACGACAGCGTGGTCTCCTGCATTTGCCGGAGGCAGAGGTGAGTTTATTCGAGTTTTCCGCAGAACGGAATTAAGCAGAGCAGTACAGCAATTCCTGCGACTGCCGCGACAATTCCCCAGATGAAGTATCCGGTAAACACCATGCAGAGGCATAATCCAAGACCGAACAGGAGAGTGCCGACGATTCCAATCAGGATTGCAAAGACGGTTTTTGCATTCAGTGCGACAACCGCGGATTTACCCTGCATTTTGCGTCTTACAACCAGCATCACGAGAAGAACAAGAATGCCGATGATGCCGAGTACAATTCCTGCGGTTGGTGCGTTAAACTCCGGAACAAGACAGCAGGACATTCCAAATCCGAAGAGCAGAATGCCGATGATGCCAAGCAGGAGAGATACAAAGTTCAGCTTTTTCATCTGCGTCCCCTCCGCACAAAGTCCCTCGGCTCTAAAATCCGCCTTCTGGCATCTTCAATGCTCTCGCCGTATCCGCAGACAAAATTCTGCAGAAATGCGTCTTCAATCTTCTTGTAACCGGAAACAGCTCCGTTCTCGATTTTTTTGTATCCGGAGAAAACACCGTTTTCGATGGCAAAGTAGCCGCCGACTACCGCATCACGGATTTTATCGTTCTGTTTTTTCAGTGAAATCATATTCTCACCACTATTAACTAAACACATGTTGAGTTTTTGAATATAATATCTTTTGGGCTCTCAGAAGTGAATCTGCAAAAAATCAACACGTGTTGGAAATAAATTCCGGGAAACGCGGTTGGCGCGCGAAAAAAATTATGCAGAGAGAATCTCTGCTGCTGCCTCGAGACCGTCTCCTCCGAGCTTGAATCCTGCCTTCTTGAATGCAAGCTGAATCGTTGCGACGGTTGCGAGGATTTCCGGCGTGTCGATAATTCCCATATTGCCGACACGGAAAATCTTGCCCTTGAATCTGTCCTGACCGCCGGCAAACTCGATTCCCATCTTCTTACAGAATCCGCGAATCTGCGAGTCCTCGATTCCCTCCGGGTAGAAGAAACCGGTGACGGTGTTGGATGCGGCATGGAGTGCGTCAACCTGCGGAACCGGTGCAAGTCCCCAGACCTTTCCTGCCTCACGGACTGCTGCGGAAAGCTTTCTGTGGCGGGCGATTCTGTTCTCGATTCCCTCCTCCTCGATTAAGCGGCATGCTTCGCGCATGGCCATAAAGAGCGGAACAGCCGGAGTTGTCGGAGTCTCCTTCGGCGATGCGTCTGCGGACTTCTTTGCCTTCTTTAAGTCAAGGTAGAACGGTCTGTTCTCAGAGAGTCTTTCCCATGCCTTCTCGGAAACAGAAACAGCGGCAAGACCTGCCGGTGCTGCAAGACACTTCTGACTGCCGACGATAGCAACATCAACGCCCCACTCGTCAGCCTTGACAACATCTCCTCCGATAGAGGTGATACCGTCGAGGATGAATAAGGCATCATGTTTCTTACAGAGCTTTCCAACCTCTTCTGCCGGGTTTAAGATGGCGGCAGAGGTCTCGTTGTGGACAAGGGTTACCACCTCAGCACCGTTTTCGAGAGACTCTGCGAGTGCCTCGAGATTCAGTGCATGTCCCCACTCGGACTCAATCATGGTGGTCTCGCCGTAAATCTGGGAGATTAAACCGAGACGCTCACCGAACTTACCGTTGACTAAGGATGCGACCTTCTTTCCCTTTGCAAAAGAACCGATAGCTGCCTCCTGTCCGGCAGTTCCGGAACCGGAGAGCACGAGAATCTCGTTCTTGGTTCCAAAGACCGGCTGTAAAATGCGGACGATGTCGGAGTAGCAGTCTCCAAGCTGCTTGCTTCTGTGGTTGATTGCCTGATTCAGCATTGCTCCGCGAACCGATTCTGCCATGGGGACCGGTCCGGGCATCATGAGAAGTGTCTGATTATACATATGACTAGTCGTTTACATATATGTGAACCAACATAATTATAGTCATTCATATGACCGAAGTAGCAGTTATCGCCGGTTCCGCCTCTGACCAGGCAATCATTGACAAAGCCGTATCCGCGCTTGAATCGTACAAGATTTCCTACGAAGTAAAAATCCTCTCCGCACACCGCGATGCAGAAGC
>JAGARL010000117.1 GCA_017622255.1 Methanocorpusculum sp. | reverse complement strand
TTCCGCAGGCATCCGCATCCTTAAAGAAGGGTGAGTGGAAGCGCTCCAAGTTCATGGGCAACGAAATGAACGGCAAAGTCTTAGGTGTTGTCGGATTCGGCAGAATCGGACGCGAGGTCGCAAAGAGAGCACAGGCTCTTGCAATGACCGTCATCGCCTACGACCCGTTCATCCCGGCAGAAGTAGGTGCCGCTATGGGCGTTGAGATGATGTCTGTTGCAGAGCTGTTCACCAAAGCAGATGTCATCACCGTCCACACTCCGCTTATTCCGTCCACCACGCACTTAATCAACAAGGAATCCATCGCCACCATGAAGGACGGCGTCCGCCTGATTAACTGTGCCCGCGGCGGTATCATTGATGAGGCAGCACTCTACGATGCAATCGTTGCCGGCAAGGTTGCAGGCGCAGCACTCGATGTCTTCGAGAACGAGCCGCCGACAGACTCCCCGCTGTTAACCCTCGACTCGGTTATCGTTACCCCGCACCTTGGTGCAAGCACCGTCGAAGCACAGAAGAACGTCGCAATCTCTGTTGCATACCAGTGCCTTGACGTTCTCCGCGGCGGCTCTGCAAAGAGCGCAGTCAACGCACCGCTTGTTGCACCGGACGCACGCGCAAAGGTTGACGCATACGCACAGCTCGCAGAGAAGATGGGTGCATTAGCAGGCCAGATTGCAGAAGCACCAATCACCGAAGCAGAGTTCGCATACTTAGGCGATGTCGCAGACCTCAAGCAGAACTTAAAGTACGTCACCCGCCTTGGTGTCAAGGGTATGCTTTCCATGGTTCTCCACGAGCCGGTCAACATCGTCAACGCAGAGTTTGTTGCAAAGGGCCGCGGCATGAACATTGTCGAGAAGACCTCTGACGAAGCAGGAGACTACAAGTCCCTGGTTACCTTAACCATCAAGACCGAAGCAGGCGAGAAGACGGTGTCCGGAACTGTCACCAAGGAAGGCGGCGCACGCATCATCTCTATTGGAAAGTACAAGACCGACCTTGTCCCGGTTGGAAACGTTATCTTAGCAGACCACGTAAACAGACCAGGTATCATCGGTGTTGTCGGAACGCTCCTTGGAAAGAACAATGTCAACATCTCCTCCATGCAGGTTGGCGGCGCAAACGTTGGAACCGACTCTCTGATGATTTTAGCTGTTGACTCGGTTGTCTCTCCGGAAGTCATGGCAGAAGTCGCATCCGCAGACGGCATCACCTCTGCAAAGTTCGTTCAGTTATAATTCTGAACGGATTCTTTTTTTATACATCCATTAAGCAACGGTATCGCATTGCTTAAAATAGTCTATGAAAATAGTTAGATGGAGGCAGTGCCCTCTGCCGTAATCACAAAGTCCCAGTGTTTTCCTTCCGGCTGGGAGCGGTGCTTGATAATTACTGCCCGGCGGAACTTTTCATGTTTTTCCACCATGATAATCGCCTTGGAGATATGAGAGAGCGCTGTTCCGCCGAGGCCGTTTAAGCGGTGGCGGTCGATGTCCATAAAGACCTGATTGGTGATGACGGAAGGGATATCATAGCGTTTGGCAATCCCTAAGAGCACCATCATCTGCTGCGAAAGCATGGACAGCGCGTCTTTGGATTCAATCTGCTCGACACGGTAGAGTGCGGTTGCCGAGTCGACGATGATGAGTTTTGCCCGTCCGGACTTTACCAGTTTTTCCGCTTCGGAAATCATCAGTCCCTGTTCGGCGAAGGTGTCCGGCTCGAACACATAGAGGTTTGCGGCAAGACGCTCGGTGTCTTCTCCTGCTATCTGGCTGAAGCGTTCGATTGAGAAGCCTTCGGTATCAATATAGATGACGCCGTCTCCGTCCCGGAGCGTCCGGACTGCGGATGTCAGGCAGAAGGTGCTTTTCCCGGAGCCTGCCTCACCGACAAACTGCGTAATCATCTTTGTCTCAAGGCCGCCGCCGAGAAGCGCATCAAGTCCGGGAGCGCCGGTCTTTCGTTTTACCGGCAGTTCCATGCTTCCTCCTCAAAGATGCGTTTGACGTCGCGGACAGAGACTCCTGCCTCCTCAGCGATTTTCCGGCAGTCCTCGAACTCGGCTTTGCGCGAGTAGATTTCCCCGTCGATTACTGCGTGCTTTACGGATGCAGTGTATACGCGGCCGTTGATAACAGCGGTCACCGTCTCGGACCTGCGGTCTGCAACGAAGCGCTTTGTCATCGGCTGACAGCGAACGCCAAGGCTTCCGGTCTCACGGGCTAAGAGTTTTGCAAGACGCACGGAATCTTCGGGCATGCAGACTACTCTGACCAGGTGTCCGGCGCGTCCCTTCTTCATAATCAGCGGGATAATAGATGCGTCCCGTGCTCCGGCGTCCATGAGGCGGGAGAGGGTTTCCGCGAGGATTTCGCCGGAGATGTCGTCGACGTTTGTTTCCAGGACGTCAATCGTATGCTCATCCGCTCCTGACTCCATGCGGTAGACGGAGAGGATATTCGGGTGGTCCTGCGGATTGCGTGAACCGGCACCGCGTCCAAGAGCGATGAGTTTTCCCGCACCCTCCGGGGCAGGGTAAGATGCGGCAAACTCGGAGAGAAGTGCCGCGCCGGTTGGTGTGCAGAGCTCCCCTTCAAATCCGCCGATGAGAACCTCAAGCCCGGAGTCTTTGAGAATCTCTGCGGTTGCAGGGGCCGGAACGGGCATTACTCCGTGCGAGCAGGTAAGCGTTCCAAATCCTACAGAGAGCGGCAGGACTTTGACCGCTTCCGGCTGCAGGGATAGCAGTGCCGTACAGGAGCCGAGAATGTCAGCTATGGCGTCGTCTGCGCCGACTTCGTGGAAGTGGACGTGGTGGCTCTGATGCACGGTTTCTTCGGCTTTCTGGATTCTGTTGAATACCCGTTTTGCAAGCGCTTTTGCATCTGCTGACGCGTCTGCCGCGTCGATTATCTGTATGATATCTTCCAGTGTCCGGTGTGTTTTGCCGGTGTTGGTTTTCAGGGAAAGAGCCGGGATTCCGAGACGCTCGGTTTCTTCAATAGTGAGGTTCGATACCGCAGATACTGCACGGGAAACGGCACTGCGGTCTGCACCAAGAGCTAACAGGGCGGAGAGAATCATATCTCCGGCGGCACCAAAACGCGGGTCAAATACCAGATACTGC
>JAGARL010000116.1 GCA_017622255.1 Methanocorpusculum sp. | reverse complement strand
CAACGGATAACTGTTCGGTTGTAACGATTCTGTCATATTCGAGAACCGAGTAGCCGTATATCTGCGTGGAAACAGATACATCCCCATAGTGAACGGAAAGGTTTCCGTGACGCACAGTCTTTTCCTTGCGGTTGATGCTGATATCAGTCTCCGATATCGGCCGCGTATGGTAGTTGTCGGCGGTTTTTCTCACCCGGATGGTGGAGATTTCCGGCTCGATTTTGTCCACGCGGTAGCGTTCTCCCTGATGGAAGATAATTGCCCCCGGATATGCTTCGCGGTACGCCTGTCCATCATCCATGGTTTCCAGAGTCGTGTTTCCGCAGATAACCGCCCAGGTTTTTCCGATGTTTCCAAAGATGGTGTGTTCCAGCACCGGGTTTCCCACGCCGGAGTAGACAAAGCCCCGCGGAGTGCTGGAGACCAGTTTGCGGTTTTTCAAATCCGCAATAATATCATCCGCATTTTCCCCGAAGTACTTCCTGTCCCGTTCTCCCCGGTAGGGAAGTTCTGCTGCGGCACAGAGCAGATGAGACTCCAGAAGATACGGGTTTTCAATGCCGAGGATGGCTTCCTCTGGCTTTGCGTTGAAGAAGGCGTCCGGGTTGTTTGCATAGAACTGATCGATAGGATTTTGTCCGGCAACAAAGGTGACAGTCGCTTCCTGTCCTTTTCTTCCGGCGCGTCCTGCCTGCTGGAACACAGATATCATCGAGCCCGGGTATCCGCTGATGATAACCGAATCAAGATTTCCGATGTCAATGCCAACCTCTAAGGCGTTGGTACTGACAACCCCGGAGACTCGTCCCTGTTTGAGATTCGCTTCAATCTTCTTTCGCTCCTCCGGACGGTATCCGCCGCGGTAGGAGGCAACGCTGTCTGCAGGGCTTTCTTCTTTCAGGCGAAGGGCTGTCATCTCCGCACCGGTTCGGGATTTGGTAAAGCAGATGGTCTGTCTTCCGTCGCGGATACTTTCCTGCATCATCTCAGCGGCCGCGGCAGATGCGCTCTTTTTCGGATTCCGGTAAATCCGAAATCTCCGCTTTGCCCGCGGTGAGCCGTCGGAGGAGATTTCTTTTGCAGGAAGTCCGGTCAGTGTTTCGGCAAACGCTTCGGCATTTCCAAGGGTCGCCGAGGAGAGAATAAACTGCGGATATCCGTCATAATAATTGCAGATTCTCCGAAGCCTTCGCAGGAGCAGCGCGGTGTTCGAACCGAAAACGCCCCGGTATTTGTGCGCCTCGTCAATTACGACGAAGGAAAGGTTCGCAAAGAAATCTCCCCACTTCGCCCGCCACGGAAGAATGTGGTGGAGCTCATACATGTTGGTTAAGATTATCCGCGAACGGGTGCGGATTCTTGCCCGCGCTTCCTGTTTGGTATCGCCGTCGTAAATCGCCGGACGGGTTTTTGCCTGCAGAAGGGAGTCCATCTCCTGTATGGTCAAAAGCTGGTCGCGGGTCAAAGCCTTGGTCGGGTAAATCAGAAGGGCGGTTGCATCCGGATTTTCCAGCAGTTTGGCAAACACCGGAAGCAGACAGGAAAGCGTCTTGCCCGATGCAGTAGGTGTTGTGACGATGATATTTTCTCCGCGGGTGACCTGATCATAGGCTTCTGCCTGATGGGTGTAGGTCTTAATCTGTTTTGCATCCAGATAGGCAGCAAGCTTTTCCGGCATGGTCTCTTCCGGCTTTTGGAATACCGCGGTCTTTGCCTCTTCGATTCGTTCCAGAAGAAGGATGTTATCCATAGAGCATCTCCGTTTCGTAGTTCAGCAGGCAGGCAAGGTTTGCCACATCAAGTGTGTTGTGCTCCACGACCGGACGCAGGATTTCCAGATCTTTTCGTAAGAGATAGCGCTGATAGTACACCGGGACAAGGTATCCCGGCACATCTGCACCGCGCGAAAAGGTCGGGATGTACTCTTCGACAGTTTCCAGACGGCAGTCAGGAAATTCATCCCGAAACAGCTTGCGCGTCGGATGCAGAAGGTCTGCGTGGAGGGAGAACCGGACCTCGCGCTCTCCATAGTATGCCAGACGGTTGTTCAGATAGGGGATGTCAAAACACCGTCCGTTATAGGAAATCACTGCAGAGTCCTTTTTGAAATGTTCGCGGGTCAGCATGAGAGCGGGCAGTTCCTCTGCGATATCGCGCAGGAGATACTGCGTTACCTTTACTGCACCCTCTTCGATTTCGCCGATGCCGAAGAGAATTATCGGCGCATGCGCCATTCCAAGCGTTTCAATATCGAAGTAGAGATGCGTTCTGGTGTTTCCCAGAAGTCCTAAGAGGTAAGGATCGGATGTTCTGCGCAGTTCCTGATACAGGAGAAAGATTTCCCGTACACTGCCGTTTTCGATGATGTCTGCGATATCCTCTGCGGCATCAGAAAACCGCGTTGCCTTCAGGTCATGGAGGGTTTGAATGCCTTTTCGTTTCAGTTCCGCTTCCCGGATTTTTCCAATCCCCGGAACAAGCGTTAAGTCTTCCGTAAGACGGCGGCGTACCAGAGACTCCTCTCTCTGCGGCTCTGAGAGAAGCGGAAACACCGTTTCCTTCTTCAGACAGCAGCCGTCTGCGGTTTCGACCTCTTCTCCAAAGGAGAAGCTTGGTGCCGGGGATGAGTCCTGCATCAGAGATGATGCCGGGACAAATCCGGAATGCGTAACAGTCATTTCAGCAGACGAGGTAGTTCTTCTCTCCGGAGAGGGAGAATTCGCTGTTGTCGGATGCAAACCAGCAGAGTTTGGATAACTGATTCTTTCTCTGGATGATGGTGTATCCGGCTGCACGTTCTGCGATTGAGGTTAAAGCGATGCTTGTCATACACAAAAATCAGCATACAGGTATATAAACCCCCGACCGCGCGGTGCGAAAGTGCCCCACTTCAAAAAATTAACATTGTTATGATGCAGTTAAAAATACGTATTTTCAAAATTGAAGCTTGTATCTTCCGATTTTGGCACTTTCGCGAAACAGGTGTTTTCGGCCGAAATTGGCGGTATTTTTCCCCGCGTAATCTGCAGGAGTCGGAATAATTTCCGCAGTATCAAATACACAGCTTTACAATACGGCAAGACCAACTAATATCTGAATTTTCATGCTAGAAATCAATAACCTCCATGTCGAAGTAGGGGGGCGCGAGGTTCTGCATGGTGTTTCCCTCACCATCCAGGACGGACAGACTCACGTCCTTCTCGGCCCGAACGGCTCGGGAAAGACCACTCTGCTTCGTACGATTATGGGATTCGGCTCTTCCAAAGTAACCGAAGGTTCGATTATCTTCAACGGCGTTGACGTGACATATAAGCCGGTTCACGAGCGCGCACGCCTGGGAATGGGTATCATGTTCCAGCGTCCGCCGACAATCTCCGGACTGAAACTCGGCAAATTCATCAACGCAACAACCAATATCGGAACCGAGGAAATCCCGGCATTAGCCGAGAAACTGCACATGACCAAGTTCCTCGAGCGTGATGTAAACGCAGGATTCTCCGGCGGAGAAATCAAGAGAAGCGAAATTTTACAGCTCACCGTACAGAACCCGAGCTTTGTCATGTTAGACGAGCCGGAAAGCGGTGTTGATGTGGAAAACATGTCTCTTCTTGGAAATGCTGCCGCATCTCTTCTGGAAAAGGACATGCACATGCGCTCGCGCACCAAGTCCGGATTAATCATTACGCACACCGGATACATCTTAGACTATATCGAGGCAGACGTCGGTCACGTCTTAATCGACGGATACATGCGCTGCAGCGGAAACCCGCGCGAGATTTTAAAGAGCGTGAAAGCATCAGGATATAAGGAGTGTATCGCATGCCAGAAATGAAAGGATTTGACGAAATCAGTGCCGAAGACAAAGAACGCCTGACCTTAACCGGAATCAACACCGAAAACATGGAAGGCCGCTCCGGCAGTTTCCTTCTGGTAAACGACCACGTATATCACGCAGGTTCTGCCGCAGAAGGAATCGAGACCTTAATGATTGAGCAGGCACTCGAAAAGTACGAATGGCTCAAGGACTACTTCTGGAACATTGTACCGGCTGACAAAGACGAGTACACCAAATACGTTGCCGAGCGTCCGCAGAGAGGATACGTCATCATCGCACACAAGGGTGCAAAAGCAACCTTCCCGCTCCAGAGCTGTATGTTCCTGCAGGGAGACACCATTCAGGCAGTCCACAACATCGTAATCGCCGAGGAAGGCTCGGAGATTCACTTAATTGCCGGCTGTGCTTCCTCTATGGATACTAAAGTCGGTGCACACTACGGTGTCAACGAAATCTATGTTGGAAAGAACGCAAAAGTGACTTCCACCATGATTCACACCTGGGGAGAAGAGGTTGAGGTCTTCCCGCGCACCTGTACCGTTGTCGAAGAAGGCGGAACATTCCTTTCCAACTACGTCTGCATGAAGCCGACCAAGATGGTCCAGATGTACCCGACCGCATACCTCAAAGGCGAGGGTGCTGTTGCCCGCTTCTCCGGAGTGGTTGTTGCCGGAACCGGCTCTTATGTTGACACCGGATCGCGCGCAGTCTTACAGGCGCCAAACACCAGTGCTGAACTGGTTACCCGTGCAATCACCAACGGCGGTACCATCATCTCCCGCGGTGCGGTCGTTGCTGAGTGCCCGAAGACGAAAGGCCACATCGAGTGCCGCGGTTTAATCTTAAAGGACGGCGTCATGCACGCAATCCCGGAGATTGAAGGTCACGTGGTTGATGTCGAGCTTTCCCACGAAGCAGCAGTCGGAAAGATTGCCCGTGATGAAATCGAGTACTTAATGGCACGCGGTCT
>JAGARL010000115.1 GCA_017622255.1 Methanocorpusculum sp. | reverse complement strand
GTTGTTGCCGGATGGGATGAGTTAGGCGAAGCAGTCGACGAACCGGATGCATACAAACTCTACATCGACGCTATCGTCTCCCAGTTCCCGGCAGGAATCGGAAACGGCATCACCGTTGCTGTTGACCCGGGAAACGGTGCGGCCTGCAAAACAACCCCGGAGATTCTCCGCCGTCTCGGCTGTACGGTCCACACCATCAACGCAGAGTTCAACGGCCTCTTCCCAAACCGCCTGCCGGAGCCGTCTGAGGAGGGACTTGCAAACCTTTCCGCACTCGTGCAGGCAACCGGTGCCGCAGTTGGTGTTGCCCATGACGGCGATGCAGACCGGGCAATCTTTGTGGATGAGAAGGGAACCTTCATGGACGGAAACATCACCTTCGCACTGCTTGCCTCCTACTTCGCCGAGAAATCCGCCGGCGGAGAGATTGTAACGCCGGTCAGTACCTCCGGCATCGTTGAAGCCGTCGGAAAGGAGTTTGGATGCGATACTGCATACACCGTCGTCGGCAGTATCTACGTTGCCAGAACCATGCGGCAGGAGATTGCTGACGGCAAGAATGTAATCATTGGCGGAGAAGGAAACGGCGGTGTCATCTATCCGCATCACCAGTTCTGCCGTGACGGCGGTATGTCTGCCGCAACAATGCTCGGTCTTTCCGCAGTTCGCAAGACGCCGATTTCAGAGCTCATCGCAGCACTGCCGAAGTTTACGATGTATCAGGAGAAGAGAAAGACCGCGCAGGCAAAGGAAATCGTTGACCACATGCGGGAGTTCTTCGCTGACTGTCCGGTTGACGACCGCGACGGAATCCGGATTACCAAAGGAGGAGCCTGGGCTCTTATCAGACCGTCAGGTACCGAGCCGCTGGTTCGGGTATATACCGAGTCCCGCGATGCCGCAGAAGCAAAAGAGCTGCTGGATACGATTCTTTCCGAGATTTCCCCCTATCTCGGATAATTTTATCCAACACATAACTATTTAAAAAACCAGTTCTAACTCTATACTATGACAGATATTATCAGTACCGTGATAATGATTATCCTCGCCATTATCATCTGCGTTGTGCTGTACTTCGTCTTTAAGAACGGAGTGAAGCTGTTAATCAACGCACTGGCCGGGGTAGCAATTCTTTTCGTGGTCTCTTTCTTCCATTTAGCGCCGATTGGAGCGCTTTCCCTTGCACAGGTTATCGTCTGTGCGGTTGGAGGAGTGATTGGAGCGATTCTGCTGATTGTGTTATCCTTCTTCGGAATCGTCATATAATCTTTTTTATGCATTTCATCCAGGCAAAGTCTCTGCTGTCCGCAAAGAACGGGATGAATATTTTCCGCGGCTGTACGCATGGCTGTATTTACTGTGATTCGCGAAGCCTCTGTTATCAGATGCCGCATGAGTTTTCCGATGTTGCAGTAAAAGAGAATGCACCTGCCCTGTTGGATGCAGCGCTATCCCGGAAGCGGAGGAAGTGTATGATTGGGTTCGGCTCGATGAGCGACCCGTATATTCCAGCCGAAGAAACGCTGCGGCTGACACGGCAGTGTCTGGAGATTATTGCCCGCAGAGGGTTCGGGGTGTCGCTGATTACCAAGTCGGACCTGGTTCTTCGCGATATCGACCTCCTGAAAGAGATTCAGGAGAAAGCAAAAGCGGTCGTGTCCGTGACGCTGACGACCGCAGACGATACGCTGTGCAGAAAAATCGAGCCGCATGTCTGCCCGACCTCCCGGCGGGCTGAGGTGCTGTGTGCACGGCGGGATGCCGGCATCCCGACGGTTGTCTGGCTGTGCCCAATTCTCCCCTATATCAACGACACGAAAGAGAATCTGGAAGGGATTCTTTCCCTCTGCCGGGATGCAGGAGTGGAGCGGATTTTGTCATTCGGATTCGGGATGACACTGCGGGAAGGAAACCGCGAATACTTTTATCAGAAACTCGATGAACTCTTTCCGGGACTTTCCACGCGGTATTCCGCGGAGTTTGGCCTGCGGTACGCGATTGAGAGTCCGAATTCTGCAGAACTGGAACGGGTGTTTTCCGCGTTTTGTGAGAGGGAAGGAGTTGAACGGCGTCCTGAGCGGATATTTTCGTATCTGTATGAGATGGAACGGGACAGACAGGCAACGCTGTTTTGAAAAAGAGAAAGAGGAAGGAACCTGGTTTTACACTGTCTTCTGCCGCATTGCAAGCGATGCAAACAGTGTCACCATTCTCTGGTAATCCTTCCGGTCGCCGAAGTCAAGCGCCATCGTATAGAGTTTGGAAAGAGCGGACGGGAAAATCATCCGCGGGTAGCGGCTGTCTTCAAGCAGGATGTTGAAGATTTCTCTGCCCACCAGACCGTTTGCGGAATCGAATGGATGAATTACCAGGAAGCGGTAGAGGAAGAGCACTGCCTGCTCAAATGCACAGTATCCTTTTCCGACCTTCTGATAATACTCATCCAGCGTCATCTGCAGACGCTGTTCAACATTCCCCTCCTCCCGGAAAACACCGGTCTCCTCCGGGAACTCTGTTAAAATCAGGCCGTGGATTTCGCGGATAAACTCCGGCGTCACCTTTTGGGATGCGGTCTCCCGGCAGGTCTTTACCAGGCGGAAGTTGCGGATGAGTTTTCCGGAACCCGCCGAGATGTCATCCAGACCGGCTGTTCCTGCAACATACTTCGCATCAGAGAGTTCCAGATAATCCTCGCGCTCCTCATCAGACATCTGGGATATGCGGTTATTGTAGAGATACCATTCCTTTTCCAGTCCTGCACCTAAGAACTTGGGAACGTACTGATAGAAGAGTTCCTCAGACCGGAACTCTGCATATTTTTCCGCAGCGCGTGTGGTAAACTCCTCAGTGTACTGCAGAACTGCTGTTTCGAACTCTGCTTCTGTTGGGGCATCGCCGGTTTTTATCAGCCGGGAAATCTTTGTCCGCCGCTTCGGTGTGGAAACTCCGTAAACCAGATAATATTTGTCGCCGCTTTTGCCGGGGCGTTTTTCCAATTTGAACTTTGTATTCATGATCGTTATGGGAGCAGGAAAAACCCGCGATTTTCTGACACAATAGTAGGTCGAGAGAACTATTATGCCTGTCTATTCCATGGAACGAATGGTCTTTACTTAAGGATGCAGGGAGGTATTGTTCTCAATACTTCTCTGCTGCCGCGAGGAACTCCTTCTGCTTTGAGACACGGCGGAAGAGTTTGAAGAGCATCTTCTCCTTCCAGCCGTATCCAAGATTTCCTCCGGATGCATTCGGATGTCCGCCGCCGGAAAACTCGCGGGCAATCAGATGACTGATTTCCGGAACACTGCGAAGCGAAAACTTTCCGTTGTCAAATACCAGAAGCTCGATTTCCGACTGCAGGATTTTGCGCACCTCTGCTGCCGTCTCGCTGGGGTATCCGTAGGACGGCATAACCACGATTTTGTATTTGCCCTGGTGAATCTTTGCGGCCTTCAGGGACTTTTTGATGCACCGGTTCTTCTCCTTCTCAATTCTGTCGAAGATCTGCTGAACCTCAGAATCCACAATGATTCCGGCAGTCAGCTTGTCGCGGATGAGTTTCAGATTGGAACTGCCGGACGTAACAATTCCAAGAATCGCGGAGCGCGGGTCTTCATGTTTCCATAAATCATAGTCACAGACAACGCGGGCAACCTCCTCTGCGTACGGCTGATTCGGCTGCAGTGCATGGCAGAGAACGCCGGTTGCACAGCGCGAGGTGTCAACGGTGAGGCTTTCAACAAACGGCATCACGCGCTGTTTTTCCTCTTCGGTCCATTTGTGGTGGTCGAACCAGCGGATGTTCCAGCCGGCTGCGTGTGCCTTTCGGACCTTGTCCTCGATTCCTTTCTGGTAGCCGAGGTCACTGATAACAAGCGTGTCTCCTTTGCCATTACAGCCGGAAACCTGCGCGAGGAACCATTCGAAGCGGTTTACCGAAGAGAAGAGCGTTACAATCTCGTCTCCGAATACCATGCGGCAGACTGCATCAGATCCTGCGGCATCAAGGTCGTTGTGGGTTAAATGAACGACATTTGCGGTTCGATTTACGATTTTTTCCTGCAGAGTCGGTTTTTTCCCGGAAGTTTTTTTCTTTCTGAAGATGCCCATTCCTATATTGATGGGTTG
>JAGARL010000011.1 GCA_017622255.1 Methanocorpusculum sp. | reverse complement strand
GTTTGCACCGGTTAAGAAGGTAAGTGCTCCCGGGTGGCTCATCTCGCAGACCACATATGCCTCTCCGCCGTGAGCGTGTGCTCCGTCAACGATTGCGGAAAGGGAATCCTCACCGCAGAATGCGTGCGTAATGATACCGGAACATCCCGCCGCAAAGACCTCCTCGCAGATAAGAGAGTTGGTGTTTGGGATATCTGCTACCTTAAAGTCTGCAATAATCGGCGTTCCAAACTTTGCCAGGTCTTTGACAATTCCAAGACCTGCGGACAGCACAAGCGGGTATCCGATTTTGATTGCGTCAATCTCGCCTGCACAGGCTTCTGCGACTTCGACTGCCTTTTCCTTTCCTTTCACATCAAGTGCTAATAATAAATCTGCCATTATTTGCGTCCCTCCAGACGTTCGAGTGTTGCGGTAGCCAAGACCGGAAGCGTGATAGTCGCATCACCGTAAACCGTGATACCGACACCGCCTTCCCCAATCTTACCCCACGACTTTGCCTCATCAAGCGTTGCGCCGGAAAGTCCGCCTAAGTCAGGACGGTCTCCGGTTAACTGAATGACATAGGTAAATGCGTTCTCTGTCATCAGCATGGTCTGGAGGGTAAAGTTCTTCGGCACACCGCCGCCGACAAAGACCGCTCCTGCCTTCTTGACATTGAATGCCGTATTCATCAGGTTGTGCATGTCGCCGATAGCATCAAGAATCGTCTTCTTGTGGAACTGCGAGTACATCCAGTACTGCAGACCGAGAACAGAATCCTGGAATGCCGGACAGTAGACCGGGATATCATTCTTTGCCGCGGTTGCAAGAATACCCGTGTCAAGCTGTTCACCAATCGTGCGAAGCAGGTCGCTGATAGTAATCGGCTTCTCCGGCAGGCTGGAATAGACATCCTGAATAAAGTCCTCAAGCTCAATGTATGCTTCGTTCGGCAGGAAAACATCATAGATTCTGTTAATCTCATCCTGTCTGAGCTCAAGGTCGTCACACTCGGCTGTTCCCTTGTAGTGGTGGCATCCGATTGCCTCAATAATATCGTGGGTTAAGTTTGCACCCGTAGAGGTTAAGACATCAATGTGTCCTTTCTCCATCAGCGTAGAGACAACGCCGCCCATTCCGGCAGGCACCATAGCACCGGAAAGACCGAAGAATTTCGTCATATCCGGGTCGCTGAGCATCTTTTCGTAGAGCTCGACAGCTCCGAAAAGGCTTCCTCCGTTGTAGGCTCCGGCGTGGCCCATCTCCGTAATGAGTTCATTTACGGTCATCCCTGCTCTGGGGATGAATTGTTTTACCGGAATATCGCAGTGTTTCGGCATAGTATGCTTACTATATTCGCTTGGGATGAGGATATATGTTCTCATTGAACAAAAACCGACGGGGCAGTGAACTCGGAATAAGAGACAACCTCTTCGGTATCCAGACGGTATACTTCAACCGAAACCAGATCGCCCGGATGAATCAGCAGATCTATAATATCTATCACGCCCCGGTACCCCGATTCCCAGAAATCCCCCTGCGGGCCGGCCCCTTTTATCAGCCGGACTCCGTAGTGGTGTGTTTCGATAAAATCGCGGGAGTTGAGAGTCTCAATTCTCACATTCTGCCGCTTGCCGTTTACAGAAAGCCAGATTCCGTACTCCCGGTTTTCCAATGGTTCGTAGGCAATATTTTTGAGCGTGATAACTCCTGCGTACGTCAGTTCCTTCTTGTCATTGTAATGGGAGATGGAGACAATCTTCAAAATCTCCGGCGTCTCCTCTTCCGCATACGGAACTGGAAAAAGACCGAAAAGTGATGCGGCAACTGCGACTGCCAGAAGAACCGTTACCGTAACCAATAGAATCTCGGAAATAACCGGGGAAACCCCCAAATCAAAAGGTCTGTCCCCTGCCGTTAACCGATACCGTTCACCGGATGCTATTGCATGTCCTCGCGAATCTTTGACCAGGCAGGGGGTGCCTGTGGCATATCCTGTTGTCCCGTCCCTCATCCCACGCGATTGCGTATCG
>JAGARL010000114.1 GCA_017622255.1 Methanocorpusculum sp. | reverse complement strand
CTTCATTGCCTGCATAAAGGCCTTCGCCGCCCCTTCGGTGTCGCCTAAGTAAGCGGATGCCGAGCCGAAAAGACTCCATGCCTCATCATCTTCCGGCGTCATATCCACCAGCTTCTGTGCAGCGGAAAGACCTGCCGCTGCATCCTGCAGACGAAGGCTGATATTTGCCTGCATCTTTACAACCCGCGGGTCGTCTGCATCCGCCCCGCTTAAAACACTGCGGGCTTCTTCTCCTTTTCCAAGGAGGAGGAGTGCGTGTGCCTTGTGGAGATAGGCCGCCGTATATGCGGGGTCGATGGAAAGCGCCTCCTCTGCGGCTGTTAAGGCCTCTGCCGGATTCTGTGCGAAGATCAGGTACGCCGCCTTGTTGGACAAGAGAAGCGGCGAGTGCGGATTAATGGAGACCGCATCCGAAATAACCTCTGCGGCCTCCGAGTAATGCTTCATCTCCGCAAGCATGCGGGCCCGCTCGGCAGGGAAACGGAAGTCTGCGGGAAACATCTTGGATGCGGTAAGGAAACATCCGAGCGCCGCATTCTTATCCCCGCCCTTCTCATAGAGACAGCCCACGTTAAACCAGACATCAGAAACCTCCGGGCGGAGTTTGAGCGACTCCTGATAACAGTAAATCGCGCCCTTGTTGTCTCCTGCCTCCATTCTGACTGCCGCTTCCTTGCACCAGAGAACCGGATCAGACGGATTGGTGACTTTGGGCTTTCTCATTTCTTCTCCCAGCGCAGAAGCTGCTGCAGAGAACCGAGCGTTCCGCCGCGGCGAATCTCTTCCCGTACGCGAATCTCGGTCTTGTAAATCTCATGGGCACGGCGGGCAACCTCGTATGCACGCTCACGCGGGATTACCACAACGCCGGAGAGGTCTCCGATAATCCAGTCTCCCGGGCGAACCGTCTGTCCGCAGCAGGTAATCTCTGCGTTGATTTCTCCAAATCCCTTCGGCTCGCCGGCATTGGGCTGAACCGCCTTTGCATAGACCGGAATGTCGAGTTCAATGATGTCGTCCCAGTCGCGGACAGCACCGTCAATGATGATGCCGGCAACGCCGCGGTTAATAGCAGAGCGGGTGGCAAGCTCTCCCCACGGGGCAATATCACAGCGCTCGCTGTTGTTGATGACTAAGACATCGCCTTCCTCGCAGACATCGATTGCCTGCACCGGCTTTGACCAGTCACCGCCGAAGGTCTGCACGGTAACAGCCTTTCCCACCATCTTCTTCGGGACATGCCGGGCAGAGAGACCCCACATCGCCCCTTTTCTGTAGAGGGCGTCGGTTACATGCGGAGCGGAGACTTCGCGGAGAATCTCGCGAATCTCATCATCCATCGTTTTGGTCTCTGGTTTGGCGGCAGAAGGTGAATCAATCGCCTCGCGGACAGCGCGGGCTGCCGCTTCCACATCCGCGGCTTTGACAATGCCTGCTCCGACAATGACAATATCTGCGCCTGCAGCGGCAGCGGCGGCAGCGGTCTGCGCATTCAGTCCTCCTGCGGCTGCCACTTTCACGCCAAGCCCGCTGATCTCGGATAAGATATCAAGCGGGTTTTTTCCCTCCATCTGCTGGTCAATTCCCACGTGGGCATT
>JAGARL010000113.1 GCA_017622255.1 Methanocorpusculum sp. | reverse complement strand
TACCCTCGGATACGATACCCGCAAGAGTTGCCGGCTTTAAGTTTACTAAAACCATTACTTTCTTGCCCACCATTTCCTCCGCGGAATAGTGCTGCTTGATTCCGGATACGATCTGCTTTACCTGACTTCCGATTTTTACCTGGGAGCAAAGGAGCTTCTTGGACTTCTTTACTTCCTCACAGGCAATGATTTCGCCCACCTGGAACTGCAGCTTTGCAAAATCATCGTAAGTGATTTCCGGCTTTGCCTCGATATCAATCACAGACTCTTCTTCCTTTGCTTCCTCTTCACCCGGTACCGGAAGGCCGAGACGCTTTGCTTCCGCAGCCGCCTCTGCCGCAGCTTCTGCCCGCTGCTTCTCCTGAATCACGGCAACCTTCTCCATGACTTCCTTTGCATCCAGACGGGCAAAGAGAATCTCCGGAGTCTCCGTTACCTTGGTGCCGGATACATATAAACCGTAAGTCTTCAATTCTTCTTCACTGCGCTCCTTCGCATTCAACTGTGCGAAAATCTTATCTGCGGTACGCGGAAGGAAGGACTTAAGAAGGGACGCACCGATGCAAATGCTCTCTACCAGATTGTAAAGCACGGTAGCCAGACGGTCTGCGTTTGCCTCATCCTTAGCGAGAGCCCACGGAGCGGTCTCATCAATATATTTATTACAACGCTTGAACAAATTAAATACTGCGGAAATGGCATCAGCCACACGAAGCTTCTCCATCTTCTCTTCCACAAGACCCGAAGTTTCCAATGCAAGGGCCTTTAACTCTTCATCCACCGGCTCTGCTACGCCACCGTTACGCACCACACCGCCAAAGTACTTGTTGCTCATGGAAATGGTACGATTTACGAGGTTACCGAGGGTATTTGCAAGGTCCGCATTGAGACGCTCAACGAGGAGTTCCCAGGTAATGGTTCCGTCGTTATCAAACGGCATTTCGTGAAGCACGAAATAACGTACCGCATCCACGCCGAACAGGTCAGCCATATCGTCCGCATAAATTACGTTTCCCTTGGACTTACTCATCTTATCACCGCCCTGCAACAACCACGGATGACCGAAAATCTGCTTTGGAAGCGGAATATCCAGGGACATAAGGAAAATCGGCCAGTAAATGGTATGGAAACGGATAATGTCCTTTCCGATTAAGTGTAAATCCGCCGGCCAGAACTTCTCAAACTGCTCCGTATGGTTGCCGTCCGCATCATAGCCGATACCGGTAATATAGTTGGTTAACGCATCCAGCCATACATAAACCACATGCTTCGGGTCCTCTTCCACCGGAATACCCCACTTGAAGGAGGTACGGGACACACAAAGGTCCTGTAAGCCCGGAAGCAGGAAGTTATTCATCATCTCGTTCTTACGGCTTACCGGCTGAATGAACTCCGGATGAGTGTTAATGTGCTCGATGAGACGGTCCGCATACTTGCTCATCTTGAAGAAATATGCTTCTTCCTTTGCCGGCTGTACCGCACGTCCGCAGTCCGGACACTTGCCGTCCACCAGCTGGGAATCGGTCCAGAAGGACTCACACGGGGTACAATACATTC
>JAGARL010000112.1 GCA_017622255.1 Methanocorpusculum sp. | reverse complement strand
CTCACGGGGAATACTTGCCAATTCTTTTTGATTTCAAGATGCAGGCGGTCTGAGAGAAAAGACTCTATCTCGACTCTCAGGGCGTGCAGCTCTCTGGACGAGTTCCCGTAAATGCAGATATCGTCCATGTATCGGCAGAACTCGTATCCCGACGACTCAAGCCAGAAGTCAAAGTCTGATAGATAGTAGTTTGCCAGATATTGAGATGTATAATTCCCAATCGGGACTCCGTGCGGGAACGAGTCGATAATCTCAAAGATAAGGTTCAGCAGCTCTGCATCTTCGGTGAGTTCCCGGCAGGCATCCTTTAAAATCTCGTGGTCGATGTGCGGGAAATATTTCCTGACATCAATTTTCAGACAATACGGATACTTCTTTACAAGAGCGCAAGTCTGCCGAAGTGCCGTATGGATGCCGCGATTTGTAATCGCTGCGTGGCTGTAATCACTGAATTTAGAAATAAACTCGGATTCCAATTGAAGCATAATCGCCCAGTGTACAATTCTGTCCGGGAAATACGGAAGTTTTGAAATTAAGCGAAGTTTGCCGGAGTCCACAATAGTCTTATTCCTGTATTCCGACGTCCGATACTCGCCCCGTTTCAATGTCGCGCTAAGAGTTCGGAGTAATTCGGTTTTCCGCTCTTCAAACTCCTGAACCGCGGTATAATGGGATTTGCCGCGTTTCGCGTTGGCGTGTGCGACGAGTAAATTTCCGGGGTTTGCTACAGCTTCAAGTGTGGGGAAAGATTGCATTTTTACCTGCTGGGTTTGGTGTCGGCACAGTTGAAGTGCCGACGGTTTTAGGATTTCTGCCGAGAGGCAGGGAAAAACCGACGCCTAATTGTTGCCCAGTTGGCGCGTGCCGATATTCGCATTCGAATTCCTGACCGCATTATTCACATTCAGAGTAAACACTCCGTAGATGGTGGCATTATTCCAATTCCTGCCTACGATGCAAATAATTTGTTTTGTTTGCGTCGGTTTTCCCCAAAGTCTTACACGTTACAAGGTTGCGGGGTTCTTATCCAAAACCTGCAGGCGCGCGCCGACACTCCCATCCGAAAACCCGACCGCATCACCCACAGACAGAGCAAACACCCCGCAGACGGCGGCATGCAACCAATTCCCGCCCACGAGGCAAACTCTGTCACCTGTGGCAGACCATGCGGCATCACATGCGTATGTGGTGGAACTTCCACTGCCTGCTGTTTTCGGGAAGAATGGTGCGTATGCGTCATTGCATCCTGCAGTGATGTAGGACTGCGACCAATTTGTCGCGCAGCCGGATGCGGCGAGATGCCAGGTAGTCGGCTTCTTACTCCATCCGTTCTCGATGTTGTAAATGTCTGCCTGGTCTGTTGCGAGTGCGAAGCTTCCGTCAGACCACATGCAGCCATCGCGGAACTCCCACACGCTGCCGAATGGATTTGCGACGAATAAAGCCATGTTTGGCGAACTTCCGTTTGCTGCGATTAATTCCCCGCCGCAAGTCAGCATTGCTGCAGTACATGGGACAGTCGGATATGTCGAACCAGACATTTCAGAAATACCTGCTCCGATGGCTGCCTGAGAATTGGTCGTTCCGTATGCGTGTACAAATAACGTCTGATACAGAGTCCAGGTGAGGAACGTCTCAATACCATAAAGGGCCTCGTCGAGTCCTGTATTCTTCGTCTGTGCCTGACTGCGGAATGTTGCCATGCTCTGAGAAACTGTCGGCTTTAATGTGGTCGAGTACACAGAATTAACCGTAGTGCCTGTTGCTTCAAACATACCGATATGCAGCCATTCGCGGATAATGCCGTTGAACTGATGGACGGACATAAACCCTGCCATCGGATGTTCTACGATTCTTGTGTAGACTCCGTTAGACTGCGGCTCGAACCGTAACCAGAGTTTCTGGATGGATGCGCAGACGTCCCCGTCCGTTCCGTCAAGTTTGGATGCTGTACCGTCTGCCTTCTTTGCCAGGTTGGTACGGTCTAAGTCATATGCGATTTCTCCCTCGGAGATAACAGTCGGCTTAACCCAGGAGTAAGTTTTTGTCTTGCGTCCTTCCTGGGTGAGTGAAAGACTGCTGTCTGTGTACGAGATACAACCTGTCGGAGAGCTTGTCGCCCAATTCACAGTATATCCGTAGACAAGGATTTTCTCGAATACCGG
>JAGARL010000111.1 GCA_017622255.1 Methanocorpusculum sp. | reverse complement strand
TTAACACGCAGTACGTGGATATCATCGTGGATTCAAAGGAACCCGGATATTATCTGGCGATTGAATGCAAGTCGCTGAAAGGAAAGCGACTGTCCTTTTCGAGTAATTTCCACAAGGATAAGGATGGAGTTCACCAGATTGACAACATCTCCGGATTCATCAGCTACACAGGACGTCGGGGCTTTCTTGCGGCAGAGTTTCGCGGCGGACAGAAAAATGAAGCATACCTGATGCCGTGGGAACTGGTTCTGGAATACTTCGACTCCGCGGCAAGCATTCCAATCGAGGCATTTCGTGAATGCATTGTTTTAGAACGGATTCCGGGAGGCTATCGACTGCCTGCCGGACTGCCGGAAGAATAATTTTTTTTTTAGAAATCGAAGAAAAGAACAGCGCATTCGCTTTAGTTTAAAGAAATCAGAAAAAGAGTGCTGATATCGGGATTCGAACCCGAGTCGCTGGCGTGAAAGGCCAGCATGATTGGCCTCTACACTATATCAGCCTACATGCTTAGTTGTCTTACACAACTGCCAATAACAGTCTACTTCTGAGCATAAATACCTTGCGTTTCAAAATTGTACAAATCGCCTGCATTCGGCGTATTTTTCAACAGACATCTGCAGACGACACAAACGCGGGAAAATCCGGCGCGGCAGAGTCACCCGTGAAATCGGGACAGCAGAACACAGGAAAAATCAGCGGACAAAACGCCAAGAGAAACGAACACAAAAACAGCTAAGGAAAAAATATTGATTGAGAGATAACTCTCTCGAACTTAGATAAGCTTGGAGCGCTGAAGCTTTAAGAGGTCTTCAGTGGTGAGCTTTCCTCCGCTCTTGAAAGCGTTGAAGATAGTCTCTGCTTCCTTGCGTGCGGACTTGTTCTCTTTAACAGTCTTGACCTTCTTCTGCTTGTTGCGGACACCAGTGATAACCTTATCGTAGTCGCGGAGCTGCTTCTGGCACTCGATAAACTTCTTGTGCTCAGCGTCTGCTGCTTCCTGTGCCTCGACGAACTGCTTGTGCTTTGCGTCTGCTCCCTCGCGAGACTTGTCTGCCTTTCTGTAGCACTCGACCATTAAGTCGTGGTGCTTCTGTGCAAGTTCAGCCTTCTCGGTAACTTCTGCGTGCATTGCAGATGCCTGCTTTCTGTATTCGCGTGCCTCAACTAAGCGGGTGCGAACCTCTTTGTTCTGCTCGTGTTCAACTTCCTGGTCCTTGAGTTCGGCCTTGAGCTGCTTGATCTTGTCAACAATCTCATTCTCCTTCTCTTTGGACATCTGTTCAGTCTGCTGCTTCTCCTCGAGCTGGTCGATCTGGCGCTGGATATCTTTTGCGGACGGCTTCTTCTCGTGCGGTGCTGCTGCAGCTGCTGCAGTTCCGCCCTGCTCGCCGCGAAGTGCGTCGATTTCTTCAAAGAGGGCATTTGCCTTGTCGTTTAACTCGTTTCTCTTCTCTTTCAGTGCCTGAACATCGTGGTTAGACTGGTCACGGAGCTCTTTGTTCTTCTGTGCATCCTCGACATACTGGCGGGTTGCATTGTTTAACTCGTTTCTCTCGCGAGCGAACTGGCTTGCCTGTGCGTTTAACTCGTTGCGTTTTGCTTTGTGTTCTTCAGACTGTTCAAGAAGTGTTTTTCTCTTTTCGACAAGATCTTCGGTCAACGTTCTTACCTTTCCTGAGTAGTCGTCTGAGGGTTTCCAGCGATACGGAAAATCAGCGCGGTCATCTTATATACAAAATACTGAATAATGAAGGAAAAACAAGTTCAACTTTTCAATACGTGTATTCAGACTCCCATACCGGTTTACCATCACGCCGGTTTTTTCCAAACCGTCAGATGTACGACTTTCCTATAATTAAATGCGGTATTAGAATTTAAATATATTGTAAAAACAGTGCCCTGACCCCCCAAGAAAACGGGGGTGGTGTATGCGGAGCTCTTCCATTCTCCGCACAACGGTGAGGCAGGGGGCGGTGTATTCCCCCTGGAAATATTGTATTGTGTGAATCCTGTGTATATTGGTGTATGACTGATGTAGTGTGACTGTATGGAACTATGAGCTTAGATAATCCAGTCAAAGTTACCGCCGCTGGTGCGAATCGGTTCCGGATTTACGTGAGAGGCTGGTGATGGAGCGGAGTAGGAGGAAACCTGCGGCTGAGATCTGCCAATGACTCTCGGCTCAGAGCTGCCGCCGATAATCTGCGGGCTGTGGATACCGGTCATGATGGCCATAACAGAAACCTTGCCTTCGAAGTCCTTTCTGACGCGCGCGCCCCAGATAACATCTGCATGCGGGTCAAGCTCATAGGTGAGCTGCTGGGCAATCTCTTCTGCATCGTGCAGAGTTAAGTCGTTGCCGCCGGTAATGTGAATCAGACCGCCGGTTGCTCCTCTGAAGTCGATGTCGAGGAGCGGGTGTGCGAGACAGTCGCGGATGACAGACTCTGCCTTGTTCTGCTGCTTGGACTCTCCAATGAGCATAACTGCAAGACCGCCCTTGCTCATAATTGCACGGACATCTGCGTAGTCGATGTTGATTAAGGACGGCTCAGTGATAGTCTCAGAGATACCCTTAACAGTCTCGGAGATAATCTGGTCCATGACGGAGAATGCCTGTCCGAGCGGGAGGTTTGGAACGAAGTTCTTGAGTCTGTTGTTGTCGAGGACGATAACAGAGTCTGCTGCCTGGCGCATTGCCTCAAGACCGTCTTCTGCCTTAAGCATTCTTGCTCTTTCAACCTGGAACGGATAGGAAACCATTGCGATAACAATTGCTCCGTGCTCCTTTGCAATCTGTGCAACGACAGGTGCAGAGCCGGTTCCGGTTCCTCCTCCCATACCTGCAGTGACGAAGACGAGGTCAGCATCCTTTAAAAGCTCCTCTAAGGTCGGGCGGGCCATCTCGGCTGCGCGGCGTCCGACATCCGGGAATCCTCCGGCACCAAGACCGCGGGTTAAGGATTTACCGATTAAGACACGCTTGTCTGCCTGAATCATGTCCAGGTGCTGCTTGTCGGTGTTGATAGCAATAGTTTCTGCTCCGCCAACCTTCATGTTGTGGAGACGGTTAATCGTGTTGTTTCCAGCACCACCGCATCCGACAATGACAATTCTCGGCTGTCCGAGCATGTCTTCATCGTCAACGATGGAGGTAGTCTGCATACCCTTCTCGAGTTCTGCGTTTTTCAGTGCTTCGTTAATAATACTCTGCATTTTTTGTACACCCCTGAATTAACAGTTGATTCCCATGTCAAAGGTAGAGATTGAGTCGCTGTCCCGTAAAATCCGGTCACTCTTTTGGGATAAGAAGTCGCGCACGGCATAACGTACTGCTTCGGAAACTGAGGGGAACTCACCAATTTCTACCAGTCTCTCAAGCATTTCAACCTGCTGCGGGGGTAAACGGATTGTAATTCGGTCCATGATATCTCCAATCTGACATGCGTCAGTCATTTGTCTGACATTTAGCTGACGCACATCAGACATTTAGCTGACATCCTGTTTTGGACAAAACATAATTGTACTTATGATATTATAAAGGTATCGCAGGAGGAATAGACCGCATCACGGGAAAATCTGAGATAACACAAGTAAGACAGAGAGGATATATGAGAGAAGAGAACCAATATATAAGCAAGCAATGCCGTCAGAATTTCCAAAGAAGGTAGTTCACGGAGGAAAGATTCAGGAGATGCGCCGCATCTTTGGAGAATCTCTCTTAGATGTGAGCGCGAGCATGAATCCGTTCGTCCCGGAGTTTTCCTGCGCGTACAACCACGAAGATTTAGCAGTATATCCGGATGATTCCTATACTGCCTTAAAGGAGAAAATCTCCTCTGTGTTTGGAAGAGACACAGAAGAAATCTGTGTGGGAAACGGCTCGGCAGAGATTATCCGGGTGTTCTGCAAGGTAACCGACGGCAAGACCTGCAGAATTGATATGCCGACATTCGGCGAGTACGGACTTTCTGCCCGGCTTGCCGGAAAGACGGTTGTCCAGAACACGGATGCCGACATCCGCTTCCTCTGCAACCCGAACAATCCGACCGGCATTTTAACCCCGCGCGCTGAGATGCTGCAGTATGCAGAAGAGGCAGAGGATGCCGGCTCTCTGTTATTTGTGGACGAAGCATTCATGGAGCTTGCAGAGCGGGATGAGTCCATATCCGATATTCGCTCCAAAAATCTGTTTGTGATGCGCTCGATTACGAAATGCTTTACGGTGCCGGGAATCCGCTTCGGTTTTGCCTTTGGAGAGCCTGAGCTGATTGAGAAAATCGAAACGGCAAGAACTCCCTGGACGGTGAACGCGTTTGCGGAAGCCTATGCGATGGCCGCGTTTGACCATTATGCGGAGCTGAAGGATTCGGCGGCAAAAATTACAGCAGAGCGGAACTGGTACATGCAAGAGCTTGCAAAGCTTGGCGTTTCCTGCTATCCGTCGCAGGTAAACTACATTACTATAGATACCGGACGCGAAGCGTCTGCAGTCCGGGAGGCCACGCTTTCGCACGGCATCTTAGTGCGTGACTGTACGTCGTTTACGCTTCCAACCTGTATCCGCGTGTCTGTTGAGATACGGGAAAAGAACCGCCGCGTTCTGGAGGCACTGGCTGAATGCTTGCGCTGATTCTGGCAGGCGGGGAAGGGTCGCGGCTCCGGCTTGGGGAGAAGGCACTGGTGCCGGTTGCCGGAAGCCCTATGCTTTCCTGGGTGATTGAGGCGTTCAGCGAAGCTGAGGTGGAGCCTGTTGTGGTGACGTCGCATAAGACGCCGTATACCAGAAACTTCTGCCGGGCAAATGATTTGGAGTTCATCGATACGGAAGGCGCCGGCTATGTGGAGGATATGTGCGAGGCAGTCGCCCTTTCCGGCGAGGACGGGCCGCTGTTTACCGCGGCCGCAGATATTCCCTACCTGACAGCAGAGATTGTAAACACGGTCCGCAATGCGTATTTTGCGTCCGGCAAGCCTGCCTGTTCCACCTGGATTCCGATTTCGCTGTGCGAGGAGTACGGAATGCTTCCCCGCTACCGGGAGACGGTCTGCGGGGTTTCTGCAACTCCGTGTGCCTTAAATATTTTAACCGGTTCTCTGGTGGATGATGTGCAGGAAGAGGAAGCGGTGCTTCTGCATGAGCCGGGACTCGCGTTTAATGTGAACACGAGAGAGGAGCTTGCGGCCGCAGAGAAGATGTTTGCAAAACTGCGCAAGTAAGAGATACTTTCTTATATTTTTCCTTCGGAGTATTTTTATGAAGAAGATGCTTTTTGTGCTGGCGGTCTTTCTGCTCGCCGTGCTTGCCTGCCCTGCCGCGGCAGATGAGCCGCTTCGGATAAGTCCGGCACCGGCTGCTGACTGTGCAGAGGTTCTGATAGAGCCAGTCCCGCATGATATAGTGGTGAAGTGGATTATCTTCGGCAAGTACGGGGATGACCGGATTGGGCTTTTATCGTCTTTTGTTCGTGCGTTAAAGGAAGACCCGGTGAGTTTCTATCTGTATGTGATTGAGTTCGACCCGGGATATCACGGTGTCGGAGAAGTATACAGCACCTCCCTGTTCAGCGGTTCAACGAATCCGTCATGGAAGGTTCCCGAATGCCGGTTTACGGCTGAGACAATGTGTATGCCGGATGGAAGATTTACGGAAACCACGTCTTTCCCGGCGAAGAGATTATTCTGACCGAATACAACACCACAGTAACTGCTATCTGGAAAGCAGCTTAACTCTTTTTTTCCAACCCTGCTGATAGGATAGTTAATTACTTTACAAAACCCATAACTAG
>JAGARL010000110.1 GCA_017622255.1 Methanocorpusculum sp. | reverse complement strand
TCACCTGCGACGCAGAAACCAGCGCAGCCTTCGCTTTCTCTCCGCCAATTTTACCAAGAGAGTTTGCCGCAGCCGCACGGATTCCCAGCTTCGGATCAGAGAGTGCCTGAATCAACGCATCCACAACTGCATCGCCTTCTGCATGCGAAAGTGCAGCGGCAGCCGCCCGGCGAACGCCCGGCATCTCATCTGAGAGAAGCGGAATCAACACCTCATCCATCCGCATACCCCGCTTTCCTGCGGCATCAGCAGCAGCCGTCCGCACAGATGAATCTACGTCCGTCAGGAGCTTTCGAAGAATCTCCGCAGAATCCGTCACCTCAGCCATTGCCCGGCGCACCCGGGAGTCCGCATCATCTGCAGCGGAATCCGGAACAGCCGCATCCAGAACATAAACGGCAAGCGCCCGAACGCCGGCATCCGCATCTGAGAGAAGCGGCATCACAGAAAGCAGCGCATCCGAAGAAAGCGCCCTTCCTTTCAGTCCGGAAAGAGCCGCAGAACGAACATCCGGCTCATCCGAAAGACGGGAAAGCAGAGCATCTGTTACCGCATCATCCGGATACCGGGCAAGAGAATATGCCGCAAGAGCGCGGACTTCCGGCGCTGATGCTGAAAGCGACGCCAGAAGCGGCTGCTTTGCGCACTCGCTTCGCATCTGGCCAAGCGTCTCCACCGCCCCATACTGCAGATTCAAATCATCAGAGGAAAGTGCCGAGACCAGCGTTTTACACGCGGCCTCTCCCCCTTCCATAAACAGCACCTGCGCAGCCTCGCGGACATCATCATCTGCCGAACAGACAAACGGCAGAAACTGCGCATAATCCGCTATCGTATAATTGCGCAGAGCCCAAAGCATCACCCGGCAGATAAGCGGGGTTTCACTTTGCAGTGCATCCAGAATCAGAGGATAGGCATTTGCATCCCGCAGGGAGCAGATAGTATTTGCCGCATCCTCAACCTTTGCGAAGTCCTCGGATGATAAATCTGCAACAAGACGGGCAAAGGTTTTTGCGTTCATCTTAGTTCTTCACGTCAACGACTTTGATTACATGATAGCCGAACTGCGTCTTGACCGGGCCCACAACATCGCCGGCTTTTGCATTAAAGCATGCAGTCTCGAACGGCTTAACCATCTGGCCTTTGCCGAAGTATCCAAGGTCGCCGCCGGCATTTCCGCTCGGGCACTGGGAGTACATCTTGGCGAGCTTTGCGAAGTCATCGCCTGCTGCAAGCTTCTGCATAATCTGTTTTGCCTCAGACTCGGTCTTTACTAAAATGTGGGATGCTTTTACACGTACCATAGTAAATACTCATTTCGTCCGTGAGCGTATAAAGGGTAGAGATTGCCTTCGGATGACATGTACAAGCATTGAATATCTCAGCCGTCAAATGAATATACACTATTCCAACCTGGAGTAATACATACATGACTGAAGAAGCACAGAAAGGAGGAAAAGGCACTGTTGTTCTTGCCTTCTCCGGAGGACTTGACACCTCCATTTGCGTTCCAATCTTAAAGAATATGTACGGCTACGACAAGGTTATCACCGTCGCAGCAGACGTCGGACAGCCGGAATCGGAAGTCAAGATGGCAACCGACAAAGGAAACCTCATCGCTGACAAGCACTATACCTTAGACTTACGCGAGGCATTCGTCAGAGAACACGTCTTCCCGGCAATCAAGGCAAACGCACTCTACGAAGGATACCCAATGGGAACTGCACTTGCAAGACCGCTTATCGCATCCGAGATTGCAAAGATTGCAAAGCAGGAAGGAGCAAAGGCAGTCGGTCACGGATGTACCGGTAAAGGAAACGACCAGCTCAGATTCGACTACATCTTCCGCTTAAACGGCCTCGAAATCATCGCACCAATGCGTGAGCACAACATGCGCCGCGACTGGGAAATTGAATATGCAGAACAGAACAACATCCCAATCCCGGTCAAGAAGGACACCCCGTGGAGTGTTGACGAAAACATCTGGTCCCGCAGTATCGAAGGCGGCCGCTTAGAAGAGCCGGCATACCACCCGCCGGAGGAAATCTACCACTGGACCGCAGCATTAAAGGACGCACCGGACGAGCCGGAAATCATCTCCATTGGATTCGAGAACGGTGTCCCGGTCTCCTTAAACGGTGAGAAGATGGCAGGCGTCGACTTAATCGTTGCATTAAACAAGATTGCCGGAAAACACTCTGTTGGAAGAAACGACATGGTCGAAGACCGTGTCTTAGGACTTAAAGCACGTGAGAACTACGAGCACCCGGCAGCAACCGTCTTAATCGCAGCACACGCAGACTTAGAGAAGCTCGTTCTCTCCCGCTTCGAACTCAAGTTCAAGCACATCGTAGACGACCAGTGGGCAGAGCTCGCATACATGGGATTAATCCACGAGCCGCTCTACCACGACCTGGGAGCCTTCATCAACAAGACCCAGGAACGCGTTACCGGAACTGTTGACGTCCAGCTCTTCAAAGGCGGACTCCACATCATGGGACGTTCCTCTCCGTTCGCACTCTACTCCGAGGACTTAGTCTCCTTCGATACCAACACCGGCATCGACCAGCGTGACTCCATTGGATACTCCAAGTACTACGGTCTTCAGGGAAGACTCTTAAACCAGCTCCAGAACGAGTAAGATGACCGAGATTAACCGGGATTTGGTCTGCGTCTTACTGCCGACGCTGAATGAGAAGGATACCATTGGTCCGGTGATTGAAGGACTGAAGGCACAAGGATATCACAATATCCTTGTTGCCGACGGCCGTTCAACAGACGGTACGGCAGAAATCGCAGAAAGTCTCGGAGCAAAGGTCTTTGTTCAGCAGGGCAAAGGAAAGGGTCGTGCAATGATTGAGGCATTCTCAATCATCGAAGAGCCCTATGTCTTAATGCTCGACGGAGACGGAACAAATCCTCCGGAGTTTGCCGACGCCATGGTTGAACCGCTCTTTGCAGGACGTGCGGACCATGTTATCGGAAACCGTCTGGCAGATTATGAGGAAGGAGCACTCACCCGCCTGAACCGGTTCGGAAACGATGTGATGAACCGGATGTTTAAGTGGGCACATGGTGTCTATATGACCGATATTCTCTCCGGATACCGGGCATTTACCAAAGACTCACTTGAACAGATGCATCTGACCGAATCCGGTTTTGAGATTGAAACAGAGATTTCTTCCGAAGTGGTACATCACAATCTCCGCTTTGAAGTTGTTCCAACGTACTACAAAAAGCGCCCGGGATCCCCTACCAAGCTGAACCCGATTAAAGACGGGGCAAAGATTATTCTGGCCATCAATAAGTACGGGAAGATGAACAACCCGATGTTTCACTTCGGAACTATCGGCGTGATTCTCTCGCTTATCGGTTTTGTCTGCGGACTGTACGTTGTATACGAGTGGTTCCAGGGAATCGAGCACCTGCCGCTGACGATTCTGACCATGCTTCTCATCGTCACGGGTATCCTGGTGTTCATGATGGGACTCTTAAGTGATATGATGGTTGCATATCACCGCGAGGAGATTCGCGAATTATCCCTGCTGAAAGCAGAAATTGAAGAGTTAAAGAAGAAATAACTCTCTCCAACGTTTTTTTTTTTCTTTTTTGTATTTCCCGTCACCATACGCATCCCTACCTGCATTTTTCCCGTATATGCCAAATATCGTTACTCGAAGCAATATATTTGTGCAAGAAATAAACCACATAATGATTCACAAAACGAAAGCAAAAATCCTGCCGCATCCAAGATTTTGATAACCTTTCGCGGCAAGAAAATCAGCATAAGCACAACAGAGAAAAGAACCATGAAGAAACTGCTTATTATTGGAACACTCCTGCTCCTCTGTGTGTTTGGAGCAGGATGTGTGAACACAGAAATTACCGAGCCGGGAAAGACCATCCCGAACATCCCGGCAGAAGACCACCCGCCGGTGACGCTGCAGCCGATTGTCGGCGAGTGGGAAGGATATGATGCACAGACCAAAAGAACATACGAGGCAACATTCCTCTATGACGGCTATGCAAAACTGGAAATCGAAACCGAACAGCCGGGCGAAGACAGAGAATCCATACTCTTTGGAGCATGGGAAGGAAACAGCCCGAACTACCAGATTAAACTGAACCTTGGAAACTACACCCTCACTATACTGGAAGAAGGAAAGTCCGCAAAGCTGACCACGCCAGACAACAGAGCAGTCACGCTGCGCTATGAATCATTCTGAAATCCGGCAGACAGGTTTAGCAAGATGCCTGCGGGCATCCGGCGGGACCTCATACCAGCCGGCAGAAAGGGTGCGTTCTGTATAGACCGGTTCACGAACTCTGCCGGAACAGTCCCGGCACTTGTATCCCTTGCCCTTTCCGGCAGACGTCATTCTGCCCCCGCATACCGGACAGCGCGGAGACACCCGCACCTCTTTTTTTGCCGGACTGCGCAGACAAAACTTTTCCACATGGATAACTCCGCCCTGGAAACTGCCGAAAACCGTCAGCTCATCCCCTTCTAAAAGTTCACGCACCACAGAGCGGAAGGATTTCGTCGGCTCAAACGCATAACAGACCACCCCATCAACAGCAAACGAAACATGCCCGCCGCGCTGCGTTGTCGGCGGAGTCGTAACTGTTCCATCGAAAACATAGGATCTTCCTTCCAGAAACTCACCGTCGAAAGGAAGCATATGCGCATCCGTTCCCTGATTCGTTTCCCAGATAACAAAACGGCTGACCTCTTCGGTTTTCAGATACGAAACCGCTTTTTCCACCCACTCAGACGACTCCCCGCGGATTCCAAACAGCACCGGATCTTTTCCATGCGGAATGCAGACCGGTTTGTCTGCGGAAAAATCCCAGGTATCCCAGACATGCGGGAAGGTTGCTTCCGCAGACGTGCGAATGGATGCCGCATCAAAAACCCGCGGCGTTCCAAACGCTTCCGGCTTCCGGTATGCCAGATACTCATAGGTTTTATCCGGCAGCTCTGCGCAGATTGCCGCAAGCGCCCCAATCAACCCCCGTTCATTTTTGTATCCGCGATACACAGCCCCGACTGAATCAAGTACCGCCTTTGCTTCCTCCACCGTACAGAACTCCCGAAGCGCCTGATAGTAAAAATCCGGCGCAGGCTTTTTTGCACAGACCGCAAAACCCGGATTCGTATTCTCACAATCAAACATCCCGTATTTTTCTATAAACTCGCCAGCGGTTTGTGACGCGAATTCCATGTCCCCGTCAAACTCAATACACACCCCGGCATTTCCGCGTGTTTTCCACGGCACATTCGGATTCAGACGGATTAAACGCATATTTTTAACCGTACAGCCGCCTGCCTCGAGCGCTTCTGCTATGAGCGCTGCAAGGTACGTTGTACACATGCCGTCCGGGGAATCCGTATCATCAAGTCCCAGATACATAAACGAGTATCATATATTGGCTGCTGGAAGAAGATAGTATTTTTCCTTCCCCGTTGAGGACATTTATATGGAAATCCGTGAAAATTATAGATAACAGGCTATGTACGGCATAATAGATATCGGGTCAAATACCATCCGCCTCGTCTTGTATATTGTCCGGGACGGAAAAATTCTCCCGATGCTCAACAAGAAGTTCACTGCAGGACTTGCAGGATACATCAAAAAAGGACATATGAGCGACAAGGGAAAAGAGAAACTCATCGAAGTTCTGCTCGAATTCCGCCATATTCTCACCCATATAAAAACCGCAGAACTGTTCTGTATCGCAACAGCCCCCTTAAGAAATATTGACAATACCGAAGAGATTTGTGCCGCAGTCCGGGAGCGGACCGGGTTTTCCATAACTGTGCTTTCCGGGGAGGAGGAAGCGCTGTATGATTACTATGGCGCGATGCAGTCCGTACAGGAACCAAGCGGGCTCGTAATTGACATCGGAGGCGGCAGTACCGAATTTGTGTTCTATGCAGACAATACCGTAAAATCCGTCTTTTCCCTTCCTATCGGCTCGCTTACCGCATACACCACCTATGTAAAAACCATCCTTCCAAGCAAAAAAGAGGAGAAGCTGATTGCCGAAGCGATTCGCGAGGCCGCAGCAGACCTGCCGAAAGAGCGGCCGGAAGTTATCTGCGGAGTCGGCGGTTCGATTCGTGCCGCAGTAAAAATCTACAATGAACTCTTCGAAGATACCCTGCCTGCAGGACGGGTTGAACTGAAAAAACTGCAGACTCTGCTGAAGATTCCGCAGGACACACTGGCAAAGGCAATCCTGAAAGTCTCGCCGGAACGGATTCACACCTTCATCCCCGGACTGATTCTCCTTTGCACGGTTGCCGAGATGTGGGACATCACCAAAATTTCCGTCAGCACCTCCGGCGTGAAGGAAGGATATCTGGCAGCACGTCTGCAGGAACGCGGGGTGCTCTAATGCCTGCTCCCTATATGCAGAATCGGGAGCTTTCCTGGCTGCGGTTCAATGAACGCGTTTTGGCAGAAGCGGCAGACGAAAGCGTTCCGCTTCTCGAACGGCTGAAGTTCCTCTCCATCTTTACGAGCAATCTGGACGAGTTTTTCATGATCCGGGTTGGAAGTCTCTTCGATTTACAGTCGGTGAACGCTGAGGCGCTGGATTCCAAGACCGGAATGACCCCGAAAGAACAGCTCGATAAACTCTATGCGAGTGTACATCCGCTCATCAAAAAACGTGATGAGGTGTATTTCACCGTGGAGCAGAGGCTTCGAAAAGAAGGGATTGTCAACCTCTCAACAGCAGAGCTTTGCATTGAGGAGTTTCGCTTTGTCAAGCAGTACTATGAGCAGGAGATTGCCCCAATCCTTTCCCCGCAGATTGTGGATTCCCATCACCCATTCCCGCATCTGCAAAGTAAAGTCCTGCATATCGGGGCCGTCCTGAAAGAGGAGGAAAAAACTCTCTTCGGCGTCATCCCCATCCCGGCATCCCTGCCGGATATCATACAGATTCCGGGAGCAGGTGTGCGGTACGTCAGAGTCGAGGACATCATCCTTGACCATGTGGAGCAGGTCTTTTCGATGTACCGGATTGCGGAGAAAACCATCTTCTGCATCACAAGAAACGCGGACATCCATCCGGATGATGAAGCGTTTGACGTGAATCAGGACTTCCGGTCAAAGATGCAAAAGCTCCTGCAGGAGAGACGGCGTCTTGCCGCCGTCCGCCTGGAACTGAACAGCCCGGTCTCCGCAGAGTTTGAGAACTATCTCTGCGAGACACTGGAACTCAAACCGGAGCAGGTGTTTGTCTCCCGTGCTCCGCTGAAGCTGTCCTATGCCTTCAGCCTGCCAATCCCGGACGGAGCAGAGAATCTGTGTTACAAGCCGTTTTCCCCCTGCCGGACACCCGGGGTTTCCTACGACGGACTGTTTCGCCAGATTGCAAAACAGGATATTCTGCTGTCCTATCCGTTTGAAAGCATGACGCCGTTTCTCCGGCTGATAAAAGAGGCCGCGGTTGATAAGAACGTTATTTCAATCAAGATTACCATCTACCGCCTGGCACGCAAGGCAAAGCTGGTGGATTATCTCTGCCGGGCGGCAGAGAACGGGAAGGACGTTACGGTCTTTATCGAGCTTCGCGCACGCTTTGACGAACAGAACAACATTGACTGGTCGGAGCGTCTGGAGGATGCCGGATGCAAAATCATCTACGGATTCGAGGAGTACAAGATTCACTCCAAGGTCTGCCTGATTACCCGCAAAGAAAAGAGCTCCATCCGATACTATACACAGATTGGAACAGGCAATTACAACGAGCGAACCGCCGCGCAGTACACGGATGTATCACTGATGACCGCAAACCAGCAGATTGGATTGGAAGCAAACGAGTTCTTCCGCAACATGGCGCTTGGAAATCTCTACGGGAACTATTCGCATCTGCTGGTCTCTCCGGTGAGCCTGAAGGAAACGGTACTTCAGCTAATTGATGAGGAGACAGCAAAAGGCCCGTCCGGCAGGATTCTGGTAAAGATTAACTCCATGACGGACGTGGATGTGATTGAGCATCTGCAGAAGGCATCTGCCGCCGGCGTGCAGGTGAATCTGATTGTCCGCGGCATCTGCTGTATTCTGCCGGGAATCCCCGGTCTTACGGAAAACATCACCGTTCGAAGCATCGTCGGACGGTTCCTCGAACACTCGCGGATTTATGTGTTCGGAGAAGGAGCTGAAGCGAAGATGTATATCGCATCAGCCGATTTCATGACCAGAAACACCGAGCGCAGGGTAGAGGTTGCCTGCCCGATTTACAGCCCGGCAGTGCGGGGGAAACTGATGCATATCTTAGAGACCGAACTTGCGGATACCGTAAAGGCCCGGATGATGAAGCCGGACGGAACATATGAGCGGATTTTTGCTGACGGAATCGACAGCCAGCAGGTACTTCTGGAAGAAGCAGAAGCCGCAGAACGCGACATACCCGAACAGGTCGAAGGGTTTGTGCGCTCGCTTCTCACGAAGTTTCGCGACTGGCGGTAAGCGGACGGCACATTAATCCCTTCGCAGATGAAATGGTTATCTGTATGCGGTATTATCTGCGAAACGACACCCTGATTATCCGCGGCGATTTCCGTGCGGCAAGCAACGGCGCTGAAGGCGGATTAAAGGATGCAAAGACGCTTCTAAACGTCAGTATCCCGCGGGGCTTTTCGGAAAATGCCGCAGGGTATCTGGAACGCATCTCGGCGCGGAACGGATTTCTGCATCCGTACTTCGGGCTTTTGACTGCCGTTCCCATGCAGAATCTCTGCATTGCCCAGTATGATTACATAACAGCCTTTGTAACCGCCGCCGTATCAGACAGAAACCGCACCATCAATATCATCGTAACCTCCGCAAAACCGCTGACGGATGCCGCGCTTCTGGGGGCGATGATGACCGTAACGGAGGCAAAGATGAAGGTTATTGCCGAGCGAAAACTTCCGGCAACAGCCCTTTCCACCGATGCAGTAATTGTCGCCGCGGAAAAGAACGGCTCTGCCGCAGAAGAGTTCGCAGGGCCCTTAACGGAAGTCGGCATGCGGATTGCAAAAGCCGTATCCCATGCTTTAACGGAAGCCTTTGTCCGCTTCGACAACTATCTCTTAACCAACTGGGGAATCTCCCGGGGATGGGGAGGGGGTGCATCTGCTCTTATGAAGCGCAAACGCCCGTCCTTTTTTATCCTCAGCCGCTACGGAGGCGAGCACTGGAACGAATGGGTGCCGGAAGGCTGTCCCTACCATCCCTGCCATAATTTTGCAGAACAGCAGTGCGACTTCTGCTACTGCCCGCTCTATCCCTGCAGAGACACAGAATTCTCAGAAGAGATTGATACTCCTGCCGGAAAACTCTGGAGCTGTATGGACTGCCGCTTCATCCACGAGCCGGCGGTTGTAAAACATCTCAAAGAAAATCCTGAGGCGGGAATGGCTGAACTGAAAGCGGTTCGAAAAAAGAGATAAGAGTTATTCACAAAGGGAGATGAAGTTCCCCAAAATCTTCAGTCCGGCATCGCCGCTTTTTTCCGGATGGAACTGCGTCCCCATAACATTGCCGGAAGCAACAGCTGACGCATAGGAGATTCCGTACTCCGTTGTTGCGGCTGTTGCTTCAGGCGTTGTATCTGCATAGTAGGAGTGGACAAAGTACACATACGTCCCGTCTGCGATTCCTTCAAAGAGCGGATGGTTTCCAACCGGGGAAATTGTGTTCCATCCCATCTGCGGGACCTTGAATCCTGCACGCTTCTCAAACATGCGGATTTTTCCCGGAATAAAACACAGTCCTTCATGGACTCCATGCTCCTCGCTTTCTTCGAGGAGCATCTGCATGCCAAGGCAGATTCCCATCAGCGGCTTTTTCTCTGCCTCTTCCTTGATAAGCGGAATTAACGGAGAAAGCTTCTCCATTCCTTCGGCAAATGCACCGACTCCGGGAAGCAGAATGCCGTCTGATGCGGAAATCTCCTCCGGATTATTCGTGATGACCGGAACAGCTCCTGCAGCAGAAAGTCCGCGGAAAACACTTCTCAGATTACCTAACCCATAATCAAGAACAGCAATTGATGTCATAAAAACGAGAGTGGACCCGAAGGGATTCGAACCCCTGACCTCCAGCATGTAAGGCTGGCGTCATAACCACCTAGACCACGGGTCCCTGTTGCCTTATAATATAGCGTTTATTCCTTAATTAAACCTTTGAAAAAACACGGGGGAAGTCCCGTGTATTGGTGTCTCAGCTTATGCGAGACCGAAGGATTTGAGGGTGACTTCTGCGTCAACCTTTCCGACGTGGTAGACCTTGCCGGAGGAAACTTCGTTGATGATGACTTCTGCCGGGGAGAAGAGGTTCTTGTCGATCTTGTAGAAGTCGTAACCTGCTTCCTTGAAGATGTCGTTGAACGGTCTTCCGTATCCTTCGGATGCGCAGCTCGGGATCTTCTCGAGGTAGTCGACGATTTCCGGTGCGTCCATGGTGAGGTTGATCTGACCGTGGTAGATGGTTGCGTCGTTGGTGACACCCATTGCGAGCTTTGGACCGCGTACCGGCGGGATTGGTGCAGTTCCTGCTGCTGCGAGAATCTTTCTGGTGTCGAATCCAAGCTCGTTGAGCTTGTAGACTGCGGTCTCAACACAGCGTCCTGCAACCTGGATGGAGCCGACGATGGAAGAGGTCGGGGCTACCAGTGCGCAGACGTTTGCAACATCGACCTTGCACTTCTCTGCGATGGATTCCATGACTGCTGCGTTCGGCAGGCGGTCTGCCTCAAGACAGATGACTGCGTATTCGCTCTCATCTTCGTAGCCGATAACTTCATAGGTGTGTTTCGGCTGAAGAGAGAGTGCACGTGCCGGGCCGGAGCCCATTGCGAAGAAGTTCTCGTGCTTAACGGTCCATCCTGCTTTCTGTGCACCAAGGCAGGAGATTGCCGGGAAGTCGGTGTTGACGTCGATGAAGGTCATCGGGAAGTTGCCGACCATGCCCTGACGGAATGCGATGTCTCCAAGGCCGCCCATGCAGATGCGGGTAAAGTAGTCACCGGCACCGAATCCGCCCGGAACACTGACACCACAGTCAACGATGCGTGCGCCGTTGTCGAGTTCGTGGTATGCTACGTTGAATAAATCTGCGTTCTCTACGAGTTCTTCGAAGAGGTCAAGTCCTAATTCGTTTACACTTACCAAAATACATCCCCCTTTGAGGTTAGTAATCAAATATGTGATTGGAGAATAGATAAGGATTGTTAATCAGCGGCCTGTTCTCTTCTGGCAAGGATGGTAAGAACAAGGGCGCGGTCTTCATGGAGATGGACAAATCTGCGTCTTCCGCCTCCCTGATTGGAGTATTGGAGGTCGATTAAGCGCAGGCGGTCTAAGCGTTTGAAGATTTCACTGATGCGGGTAAGCTTCGGGCCTTTTGCCGGAAGCGCCTCCATGATTTCCTTCGTCGTAGGTGACGTTTCATCAGAAAAGAGCTCGGCTGCAATCTTTAAAACCAGACACTCGTCATCCGAAAGCGAGCCTATCAGCATCTCCAGGTGCATGTCGCGCGAGGCATCAACCGCTTTCTGAATATCATCTTCCGTGACGGATTTTCTGGCGGCTTTTTCTGCATAGAGCACGGAGCGCTTGATTAAATCCAGGCCGAGACGGACATCGCCGTGCTTCATAACATGGTCGATGATAACATCCAGAAGTTCAGTCGGCAGAACATGCGGGTAGAGTCCCTGCTTTACCCGCTCGTTTAAGATACCGGCAATTTCGCGCGCGGAGTACGGCGGGTACTGAATAATCTCCGGATGGAAGGTGGACTGTACACGGACTTCCAGCGAGTTCTGCAAATCAATTCCCGGGTCGCTGATAATGATGATTAAGCCGAAGTTGATTCCGGGGAATACCTCATGCATGCGAAGCAGCGGGTAGAGCACCTTGTTGAACTGGTTTTCGTAGATGAGGTAGTTTGCATCATCAAGACAAACCAGAGGCTGAATCTGTTCCTGCTCGACAAACCGCGCAATCATATCGATAAGCTGCTTGACCGAGGTTCCCGACGGCGGCGGACCGCGTTTGGTTAAGGACGTGTAGATGCGGGTAAAGACCGCGTACTCGCTTGCATCGATTCTGCAGTTTACATGAATGGGGAGAATTGCCTGGGTGGTCTCACGCAGGGATTCAAAGATTTTCTTGACCGAAGTGGTCTTTCCCGTTCCCGGCGGTCCGCGGCAGACGGTATCCAATATTTTTCCCCCTTTGATTCCCGGGCGGATAGCAAAGACCAGAGACTGCGTCTGGTCGTCACGGTAGTCGAACTGTTCCGGGACGTAGTTCAGATCAAAGACGTCTTGGTCGCGGAAGAGGGTTTCTTCCCAGGAAAGCAGGTTGGGTTTCATTTATTTCATGCAGTCTTTACAGAGGATTTTGTGATTGAAGAGCATGGATACATCACGCTGGAGTTTGGTAACCGGCGCTCCGCATTTGGTGCAGGTAAACTCTGCCGGCGGTGCTGACACTTCCGGTGCCGGAGGGACAAAAACCGCAGCAGGTTCATCAGGTTCTTCTTCCGGTTCCTCTTCGGCAAGTTCCATCAGCGGGAGGACAGGATCCTCTGCCGGCTCCGGTTCAGAGAAAACCGGCTCCTCACCAAAGAACGGACTGCAGTACTCCGGCTCGTCCGCTGGCGTATCCGCTTCTGCATCAGCTAAGATACGCTCTTTGTATTTGTCCACTGCGGCTTTTGCCGTTGCGTTATTGTTTGCGTATCCGTCTAAAACATCGGCGAGGAAGTACCGCAGAGCGTCTGCATCCTCTTTTGT
>JAGARL010000109.1 GCA_017622255.1 Methanocorpusculum sp. | reverse complement strand
GATGTGCGGCAGATTGTGGAGCGATACGGGGTTATTGCCGGGGCGGTTGCTGTGGGATGCGGGGTGGTTCTTGCAATTCCGAATATGCTTTCCCATATCCTGCCGCAGCAAAATCCGGGAATTGCGGTTGCCCGCGAGATTACCGAGGTTGCACCGGTCTTTGACTGGGCGGCTTTTGTGCAGAATGCTGTGCTGATTTTCTTTGTCGGGGCAATCATCGTCCTTGCCGGAATGATGATTTACGAGATATATCAGACGAAGAAGAAGCGGCGCTGAATAGCATTATCTTTTTTTTCTCTGTTTTCTGAAATGCGGCAAAAGATACATATACGCTAAGCAGTAAAAAAAAATCATAACTATATTCCTGCGGGAAAAGGGAGGGATGATTTTGGTACTCGGATTTTTTGAATTGATGGATCTTGGCTTCTTTGATGCTTTCTGGAATTGGGGAAATATCTATCTGACGGTTGGCATTTATCTGTGTGTTCTGCTGGGAGCCGCTGTGCAGTATATTCTCTGCAGAAAATGTCAGCGCTGGTCATCCCGCGGAGCGCTTGTCTGGTTCTGTCTCATCGGAATTCTTGTCAGTGAATACTCACTTCTGTTCATTACCGGCTGGGACCAGCTGCTCATTCACATTCTCTACGGATTTGATATCTGTATTCTGCTGGGAGCAGTTCTTATGCTGATAATTCAGGCAGTCAGAAACCGGAAATAGGTACTGATACAATTCTGCTGAAAAACAGCGTTTTGAAAAATATCGAAAAAAAAGAATGGAACTTATGTTCCGTGGTTCCAGCTTCCCATATACTCAATCTGTTCAGGCGTGAGTTCATCTAAGGAAGCACCGACGGATTCCAGCTTTAAGCGGGCGATGTACTCGTCGATTTCGGTCGGGACATCGTGAACGCCTGCGGCAAGCTCTTTTCCGTGTTTTGCCATGTATTCAACAGAGAGTGCCTGGACGGCGAAACTTAAGTCCATGACCTCGATTGGGTGTCCCATTCCCTTCGGGGTTGCGAGGTTGACAAGTCTGCCTTCTGCAAGCAGGTGAATCTTCTTGCCGTCGACGATGTAGGTATCGATTCCGTCTCTGTGGTCGATTTCGGATGCGTGCTCCTCAAGCCACGGGATGGTAATCTCGTTGTTGAAGTGTCCAGCGTTTGCAAGGAGGGCTCCGTCTTTTAAGAGCGGGAAGTGTTCGCCGGTAATGATGGAACAGTTTCCGGTGGTGGTGATGAAAAGGTCTCCCAGTTTTGCTGCCTCGGACATCTTTAACACATCGAATCCGTCAAAGTGTGCCTGCAGGGCGCGGCGCGGGTCGACTTCCGTTACGATTACGCGTGCTCCAAGAGCGCGGGCTTTGGTGGCGACTCCTCTTCCGCAGTATCCGTATCCGGCAACGACAACATGCTTTCCGGCAACGAGACAGTTGGTGGTAAGCATGATGGAGGAAAGTGCACTCTCGCCGGTTCCGTGAACATTGTCGAAGTAGTGCTTCATCGGGGTGTCGTTTACGGCGATTACCGGGAACTCGAGTTTGCCGTCTGCGTGCATGGCCTTTAAGCGGTGGATACCGGTGGTGGTCTCCTCGCAGGCACCGACAATCTGCGGTAAGCAGTCGCGGCGGTCGATGTGGACGCGGTTGATTAAGTCCATTCCGTCGTCGATTGTCAGCGTCGGCTTTGCATCAAGCACTTTGTCGATAGCTTCGTAGTATTCTTCGGTGTTGCATCCGCGTTTTGCATAGCACTCGATTCCGCCTTCGCGGAGTGCCTCTGCAACATCGTCCTGCGTGGAAAGCGGGTTGCATCCGGTAATATAAACCTCAGCGCCTCCTGCGGCTAAGGTTCTGACAAGGCATGCGGTCTTTGCCTCTACGTGGAGGGCCATTCCAATCTTCTGTCCGGCAAGCGGCTTTTCTTCTTCAAAGCGTTTGCGGATTGCCTGAAGAACCGGCATGTACTGGTATGCCCACTGGATTTTCTGTTCGCCTGAACTAACCATATCCCTATCTATTGGACGTGTAAAGAGAAATACTATGCCCTCTTTTATATCGCGGGAACACAAATACTACATTCATGTACGATGCGGGACTGGTGCTGGAAGGCGGCGCTATGCGGGGCGTATACACGGCAGGGGTGCTCGACGCTTTTCTGGATAATGACATCTCCTTTGCCTCCGTGTACGGGGTATCTGCCGGGGCATGCCATGGGGCAAGTTTTGTCTCCGGACAGCGGGGCAGGGCGTTTCGGGTAAACGTGAACTATCTGGATAGAAAAGACTACTGCAGTTTTTCCAATCTGCTCAAAACCGGCAATCTCTTTGGTCCGGAGATGCTCTTTGACACCATACCGAACAAGCTGGATGTGTACGATTATGCCGCCTTCGAAGAGTTTGCCGGGAAATACTTTGTTGTCATCACCAATCTGGAGACCGGAGATGCCGAATATATTCAGATGACGCCGGAGTACATGCACTCCAAAATGGCATACATGCAGGCGTCAAG
>JAGARL010000108.1 GCA_017622255.1 Methanocorpusculum sp. | reverse complement strand
ACCCTTCTGTTCACCGAATCCCTGCCGGCGGAGGAGAAGCTTTCCGGCAGTATTCCCTCTGTCTTTAAGCGGATGATTGGCATCTGCAGACACAAGAGCTTCATGGCGTTCCTGCTTTCGATGGGAATGTTTTCCCTGCCGTTTATGGCATACCTTGCGGTCTCCTCCTATATCTTTGTGGAAGGCTTCGGACTTGCCGGCACGACCTACAGTTATCTGCTCGCAACAAACGCGGTGCTTGGAACGGTCGGCATGCTCATCTTACAGAGACTCACCAAAGGCGGTTCGAACAAAGCCATGGGTGTGGTGGTTATCATTCTCTCTCTGGTCAGCAGTTTGATTATGCTGAGCGTTGGATACCTGAATCCTGCAGTCTGCTTCATCGGTATGACCTTCTGCGTGGTTGCCGCCTTTGCCGCACGCCCGTATGCCCTGGCAATTCTGATGAATCAGTTTGACGGTGACACCGGTTCGGTCTCTTCGGTCTTTAACTTCACGCTGGTCTTCATCGGATGCCTTGGAATGGCTGCCGCAACGCTTCCCTGGCCTACCTACATCATCGGGCTTGGCGTCTGCAGTCTGTTTGCAGGAGTTGCCGCTGCAGTGCTGATGGCGGCAGCAGTGAAAGCAAAAGTTCCGCTGAAGGGGCTTTGAAAAATCTCCTTTTTTTACTGTGACGGTGGGTTGCGAGGTTTTGCAGGAGCGTATTTCCTATGCGAAATCTACACGAAACCAACAATACATCCAAAACAAATTCACAAAAAAGAACAATGGTAAAACCGGGAAAAATCCCGGAAAGACGTTTTCAGTCTTATTTTCTTAATGCTGCTGCACGGTCTGCAGCAGAGGAGACGGACTCGGATTTGATAACTTCGATTCTCTTAACTGGGAAAATCGGTTTGCAAACCTCGAACATCTTCTTGGAGAGCTCGCCCTTGAGCATTGCAGAGGTAAAGGACTCGAAGTCTGCTTCCTTTGCGAAGTCTTCGATGGTCTTAACCATAGTTGCACGGATTTCCTGTGCCTGGGAGAGTCTTGCGTGGGAGATAGTAAATGCGGTAACAGTGACCTGAATCTCGCGTGCAGAGCCGAGCGGCTTGACGGTTAAAGTAGAGTCGATTCTGGTTGCTCTTCTCTTAACCATTGCGCGAACGAACTCCTTTGCCATCTCGTGTCCGTGGAACTGAGTGTATGCTGCGTCACCTGCAACCTCGTTGATCTTGAAGGATGCACGGACGTTCATCTTGGAGTAGTCCTGGATTAATTCACCAAGGCTGACGGTCATAACACGGCCTGGGATGTTCTCTGGGTTGGAGGAAACGATTTCTCCGATTAACTGCTTGCCGAGGAATTCCGGTGCGTAGACCTTGAACCAGCTCTTTGCTTTCCATCCCTCAAGCTTGCGTCCGCCACTTGCTTTCTTTCTTGCCATAATAATTCACCTTATTTGTTGAGTTGTTTACTGCATGCTTCATGAGTTTTGCATGCAACAGATAAATTCATCAGATAGTCATCGACCGTTGCGAGAACCGTTTTTACCGATTCGCCGGAAACAGACGCCGTAAGCGTGTTTCCATCCGATACGCATTCCATGTATCCGCAGTTGTCAGGAGACAGAGCACCTTCGATGATGTCTGCTGATTCGAGTTTTGAGATGATAGTGCCGAAAATCTTCATAGATATTCCTTGACTGAGGCGATAAACGCAGACTCACATGCAAGAGGCAGTTCGCCGCCCGCACGGGTTTTATGTCCGCCGCCTGCTCCGCCGAACTTTTCGGCAGAGGTTTTCATCATCTGTTCGAAATCAACACTGCTGTCAGCCGGTGCACGGGCGGAAACCTTGAGATATTCCGTTCCGCGTGCGAGAACCACAACCGGCATCTGTTTTGAGCGGACAAAGATGTCTGCCACATCAGATGCCGTTTCAACCGAGTCGGAAAGCCAGACATTCTCTGCGACCGCTTCTGCGGCGGCAGCGGATGCGATGATTTTCCGGCGGAAGGCATTTGCAGTCTCCCATGCAGCGTCAGTCTGTGTCATGTCGCCTGCGGCAACAGCATAGCCTAAATCAGGTCTTCCTGCTTTGCCGCATGCGTCAATGACTGCTGTCATTGCATAGGCATCCTGAACTGCTTCGCGGAGAAGTTTCCAGGATTCTCCGTACATGCTCATCAAATCATGGTAGGATGCGTCTGAGCGGACAATAATCTCGGAGAGCAGGAGAGCGGTGTATGCTTCATCTGAGGCAGTGTTCATGCAAAGAGACGCGATTTTTTCTGCGGTCTCCTCATCCCCGGATAAGTTTCCAAGGTAGGGAAGAACTGCGGATGCAATCTGTTCTTTGGTGGTTCTGCCGGGAAGAAGAACTCCTTTTCCGACTTCAATGAGATTGTTGCCGACGGCATCTCCGATGATTTTCTGATTCATCCCGGAGAGTTTCTGACTGTCGCCGATGATTCCAACCATCACGAGACCTGCTAAGTCGCGGTTGTCGCCAAGCGCGTTGGCAACAAGGTATGCGCATCCAGCAGCGGAGAGTTCGGATTCACCGTCAATGCCTTCGAGCCGCGGGTTTATGTGGAACGGTACAGCGGCGTAGGGCACATGATGGTCAATGATTACAATCGATTCGGGAAAATCCGGAACCGATGCGCCAAGGTCGCAAAGCACAGACAGCTCAGGCCGCTCGACATCGTCTTTGTTTAAGTGAGGTAAGAACCTCAGCCGGAAGGCGATGTCTGCGCGGCGGAGTGCAACTGTGAGAATGGCAGCCGCGGCGATGCCGTCTGCGTCGTGGTGGGAGTATACCTCCACATAATCCTTCGAACGCAGGTAAGCGGCAATTTTTGCGGCTGCTTCTTCGAGCGACATTGACTATTGACGAATTTATCTGGAGAGGATAATTTCTGCGGTCTCCGGGGAGTATGCCCAGCCTGCCGGAAGGCGGCCAGTGCCCACGTAGTATTTTACAAGTCTTCTAACCTTTGCTTCGGTCAGCTGGAGCTGGCGCTTGTTGTGCAGGTCGTGCTTGTTGTTTGCTAAGTGTTTTCTCATGCCAAGTGCTTTGTGCATGAGGTTTCTTAAGTCCTCCGGGAGTTCGTTGTCCATGTTGTTCTCGCGGATGATTGCGTTGACTCTCTTGCCGGTTGCAAGTTTAACGCTTGGGACACCGTGTTTGTCACGGAGTACGAGACCAATCTGGGCACAGGTCATACCGGTTTTACGGAGCTCGACAACTTTTGCCTCGATTTCTTTTGCGTCAGTGTTGGACCACTCAGGAGCTTCAGTTCTGAATGGGCGAACAGAGGAGGCAATACCTCTTCTTCTAGCGTGCATTCGTGCCATAGTTTTTCACCGTTGCGAATTGTTGACTGCGAAAGGACCGTACATCCTGTCGAACAAATCCCTGTGTATCGCTGTTGTTCAGAGATTTGCGTAAGTCACGAAAAGAGCAGCATGCATTACACGTTAGAGTAATGATTATGCTGACTCGCCGTAATCCCTAAGCCATGATAGGCAGTGTCGTTGAAACACGTCGGACTTACTCCAGTCAGCACCGAAATCCGGGATTCAAATCCTCGGATGAGTGCTTCTTACATATGGGTGCTGTGAGATATTAATAGTTGCGGCTGTGTTTTGTTCATGATACCATGCGGAATCGGATTTGAAGAAGTCGTTTAAGTCATCATCACTGCAGTTAAATGTGCTGAGATGAACAAAATATTCTGAGGAAAGAAAATCGGAGTAAGAGAGGATACGGTAGTTTTCTGACACGGCGGTTAAAATGATACGGCAAAGAGTTCTTTTTGCCCTGCCTCTAATTCAAGGAGCGCCTCTTTCATTAGTTTACGTCCCTCGGGGGTGAAGGTTGGTTCAGGGTTTTCCAGATATTTTTCGAAGTCCCGTGCATCCTGTCCTTCTAAGGTTAATCCCCATTCGATTGGTTTTGCCATGGTGTTGTATCCTCTGTTTTGTATATACATAGTAAGATAAGTTGGGATAAGTAGTTTGTTTCGAGGAATGATTTACAATTCGTGTTTCTAAAGTAAGGGCTATTTAAAACTGGTTTGGAAAAAGAGGAGTTATGGATATGCCTGTTTTGTAGATGACTGTTACGCCACCATACGTTTTAAGACCTTTAACACCAAGCTGGTTACCGCAGATAGAACTATCGAAAGAGCCCCAAAAGACCTGCGATGACAACGTCCTCTCCAATCTTAATGTTCTTTCAACTTACCCTTTTGTCGATTACATTGATACCAGTAATTCCAAGGATATTCATAACTGTCTCATTAACCTGTTTCCTCACGTTGTTAATGTCTCCAGCATTTTCAGCACCGAATATTGCATCAAACGGTCTTGAAGTGTCAACCGAAGCATCTGTAATTTTTGAAACATCAACACCTTTGTATCCTATACCTGGTTCAATACGCTGACAATCTCTGGATAAATCATCCGACCAGCAGTAGGTGTAGTCTGCCCATCTATCGAAAGTTACCCCTACATTTTCAAAAGTTAATCCTTTAGCATTAAAATCCGGATATTTAACTCCATTTTCTATAATCTCATTATCTTCACCAATACCTCCGATTACCATACCACAGTTTCTGTACACACCAGTTTTATAATT
>JAGARL010000107.1 GCA_017622255.1 Methanocorpusculum sp. | reverse complement strand
GGAAAAGGCAGAGCCGCATGTTGACATCACCGGAGATGACAAGTCGGCAAAAATCATCGGTCTTGTCCGCCGTGCGATGCTTGGCCGCTTAACCCTTCCGTGCGATTACTCGACAGCAGAGCGTGCACTGGTTCTCGTCGCCGGTCCGCCGGCAGAACTGGACCGCAAGGGTGTGGAAAAGTCCAAGAGCTGGGTTGAGGAAAACATCGCAGGAGTCGAAGTCCGCGGTGGAGACTACCCGGTAGACAGCGGCTATGTCGCAGCAGTTGTCCTTCTCGCATCCATTGGTAACGCCCCGCGTATCCGTGAGCTCATGGAGCTTGCAAAAGAGGCAAAGGAAGAGGTCGCAAAGTCACGCGAGCGTGCAGCGGCTGTTTCCATGTTTGAAGACAGTGAGGTTGACCCGCTGTTCGAATGAGGTTTAAAGAGATGAAAATTATGAGAAAGATTATCGGAATCCTTGCTGTACTTCTCCTCTGTACAGCATTTGTCGGCGCCGGCTCGGCATTCACCTATACCAATGATGCTGTGGTGACTCCTGCCGGTTCATTAACTCCGGGACAAACCGTTACCGCAACGATGAAGATTACCATCGCAAAAGATTCAGTTACCGCTTCTGATTATATCCTTCTGTCTACACCATTAACCAGTGCTAAATGGACTACTGTTATCTACAAAGGAGGTATCCCGGTAAATGCAAATGGAATCCATGCTGCAAAGATATACGGTTTTGATTTAGACTATGCAGCGGATGTAACTCTCCAGATTACTTTAGAAGGAGTTGTCCCAAGCGCTCAGAAAGGAAAGCAGATTTCTGTCATGAGTATCTCTGCAACTTCCAAGGAGACCAACGGATACACCTCCTACTCCTCCAAGAAGCAGATGGTTTACAACCCGAACAACCTTGCATCTGATATCTCCGCATCCAAGAAAGCAGCAGACACTCTTGAGGCACGTGCAACTACCTACAGCGGATATGGAATCGATACAACCACGGTAATCTCCACCATTGCTCAGGCAAGAACCAAGATTACTGCCGCAGAAACTGTTGGATCCAGCAGTGTTGTCACCGCCTATGCAAACATCGAAGCCGCTGACAGTCTCTTAACCAAGGCAGAAAGAGATCTTGACCTTTCCGGATTAAAAGCAGTAAACACCAATATTGGAAAGATTAAATCGATTACCTCCACGCTCTACAGCAAGAACTGGGATTCCGAGGCTCAGTACCTTGAGACCAAAACGATGAACATGGAGAACATCTACACCTCTCTTGCCGCAACCTATAACTCCGGCGGTGTTCCGGACGCAGCAAAGACCGATGCTTTAGTTGCTGACTCCTTCAAGACTCTTGACAAGGCAAACGAGTACCTCGAAGACTCTAAAGTCCCGGTTATTCTCAAAATCCTTCCGTTCATTCTGGGAGGAGTTGCTGTTGTCGCCGCCGTTGTCGGAATCGTCTTCCTTATCCGCCGCAGAAGAGCAAACAGCTGGGATGAGTTAGGATAACCTCATCCAAAAGACACCTTTCTTTTTTTCAAAAATAGTTAGCGGAATAAATCTTCCATATATTCAACAGACCGCGCTTCCGCTTCCTCCTTGGTGAACACCGTAATCACGTCCTCCGGGAGAAACACCACATCGCCGCTTGGAATAATCAGTTTTCCCCCTCTCCGGATTGCGATGTAGAGCATATCCTTCACCCCGGATGCTTCGCGGACTGTTTTGTTCACGCCTTTTGCTCCTTCCGCTACGGTAATCTCGAAGATGGTTCCTCCCTCAATTGCCGCGAGAAGCTGGGTGTCCGGGTTTTCTGCCCAGAGGAAAAGACTGCGTGCGACAATCTCATCCGGGTTTTCGCTGATGCGAACCCCCACTTCCTTAAAGAGTTCGGCATGCTCCTTCTGATTTACGATAGAGACAAGCGTCCTGACCGAATATTTCTTCGCAAGCCAGCAGGCCATCAGATTCAGCGCATCATCGCTTGTGGTGGCGACTAAGGCATCCGCACGGTCAATTCCTGCATCTTCCAGGGTATTCTTATCGGTTGCGTTTCCGGAGACGGCGAGGAGGTCGTATTCTTCTAAGATATTGGCGCACTTTTCCTCGTCGCGGTCGATAACAACCACACTGTGCCCTTCCTCCGCGGCAAGGCCGGCAAGCGCTCTGCCGATTCCGCCGAGACCGACAACAATCAGATACATAAGAAATAGTATGCTTGCCGGAGATATTAATATCTGTCTTCGACAAACAGGAGTATCACATGTGGATATGCGGCATTGATGAGGCAGGAAAAGGCCCGGTTTTAGGGCCGATGGTCGCGGCAGGAGTTCTGGTATCATCCGACGATGATTTATCATCCCTCGGCATCAAAGACTCAAAACAGCTCTC
>JAGARL010000106.1 GCA_017622255.1 Methanocorpusculum sp. | reverse complement strand
CCAAAAGACGACTCACTGAAAGTCTTTACCGATCTTGGTTCCGGTCAGCAGGGACTCCTGGAAGAAGCGGGAATAGACCCGGAAACCGTCGTCATCCTCGACCACCACGTAAGCCAGCAGGCGCCAAACGGCACTGAATACTTTGAGGTAAACTCTCAGCTCTACGGGGAGGATTACCATAAATGCAGTGCGGCAGGAATCACCTACCTGGTTGCCCGGCGGATGAATCCGGAAAACACCGACCTATCCAAACTCGCCGTTGTCGGAAACGTCGGCGATATGATGGCCAGAGAAACCGGAAGACTCACCGGCATTGCCCACTGGATTGCCGAGGATGCCGAAGCACACGGGCATCTGAAGATGCTGCAGGGATTAAACTGCTACGGACTTTCCACTCGTGCACTGCACCTGTCGCTTTCCAACTGTGACGACCCGACGATTCCCGGTATCTCCGGAAAACCCGGCAAAGCAATAGAGCTGCTCTGCAGAATCGGCGTGTACGAATCCGCCTCGTCTGCCCGGACGTTTGAGGAACTGAGCGCCGAAGAGCTTCGCCGTCTTTCGAGTACCGTTGCCGAGCAGATGCTTGCAAACGGCGAATCCGTCGAGCGGCTCTTTGCCGAGCAGTACTTCTTCTTAGACGAAGCGGAAAAGACGCCGCTTCGCAATGCCTCGGAGTATGCAACGATGCTGAACGCCTGCGGCAGATGGGCAAAACCGGCTATTGGGGCAGCCGTATGCGCGGGCGACCGCGGCATTCACTACCGCGAAGCAGAGCACATGCTGCGCCACCACCGAAGCATCATCCGGGAGCTGTGTGAGTACATCCTGGAAACCGGTGTCAACCGTGTCGGTCCAATCCAGACGATTAACATCGGCGACCGCTATCCGGACACCATCGCCGGAATCGGCGCCGGAATGGCGCTTTCCAAACTGAACACCAACAAACCCATCCTGGTTCTCTGCGAGGTTGCAGACGAACCGGAGTACCTCAAGGCCTCCATGCGAACCTATGAAAAAGTCCTGCGCCGCGGGGTAAATCTGCAGGAAGCATTATGTACTGCATCCGCAGAATTCGGGGGTTCAGGCGGAGGGCATAATATTGCTGCAGGCGCATATATACCGAAAGGATGCGAAGATGATTTCATCAGAAGAGTTAGCGAGCTTATCCAAACCCAGCTTGACGCGGGTCAGACGAATAGCTGATTTCCAGTTCGGCCGCGGTGCAGGCGAGGCATTATTCCCTGACGAGGTGACCTTCTCGTACTCGAATACGAAGCGTGTCCGCTATGTCAACCTCGGAAAGGAGCGACTGGTAACGGTTCGTGCAAACGACGGCCGCTTCACGCTCGGATATCCGGGGGCAAAGCGTCTGCACGAGTTCCTGAAGAAACCGGAGAACCGTGTTGTCGTCATGGAAGAGGCAGTGCCGTTTATTGCAGACGGGAAAAATGCAATGGCAAAACATGTCATTTCCGCAGATGAGAATATCTTAGCGGAGGATGAAGTGTTTGTTGTTGACGAGTCGGATAATCTGATTGCAACCGGAATGGCTGTTCTTGCCGGATGTGAGATGCTCGGATTTAATTTTGGAACAGCAGTAAAAGTAAGACAAGGAGTAAACAAAAAATGATGCCGGGAATTAACCCAAAACAGATGAAGGCTGCCATGCGCAAAATGGGCATGCAGATGAACGAGATTGAAAACGTCACGAAAGTCGTTGTCTATACGGCTTCCGGAAACTATGTGTTCGAGGATGCCCAGGTTGTGGGAATCACCATGCAGGGTCAGACCTCATACCAGTTAACCGGAAACATGCACTTCGAGGAAGCCGAAGTCGAGATTCCGGAGTCTGACGTTGAGCTCGTTGCATCCCAGACCTCCGTCTCTCCGGAAGCAGCACTTGCCGCCTTAAAGGAGTGCAAGGGCGATATCGCAGAAGCTATCCTGAAGCTCACCGCCGTATGATTGGAAACCGCAGAGTAATTCTTCGCGGCAACTCCCGCGAATACTATGTGCGTTTAGGAGAGGGCAAGTTCTCGACGGACTTAGGGATGGTGGACCTCGCCGAGGCGGCAAATCTCGATGACGGAGATACGGTTCTGACGCATCTTGGAAAGCCGTTTGTCGTTCTTCTGCCGAAGGCAACCGATTTCTTCTCGCACGGGAAAAGAACCGGTGCTCCCATGATGCCCAAAGACATCGGTATGGTTATGGCATACACCGGCATGTGCCGCCGCGACCGCGTACTGGATGCGGGAACGGGTTCCGGTATTGCCTCCATCTTCTTCGGCGGCTGTGCCGGGCATGTTGTAACCTGCGAGGCACGCGAGGACTTCTCGAAGATTGCCGCCGGAAACATCGCCGATGCCGGCCTTGAAAACGTGGAAGCACGCGCCTGCGATGTTCTGGAGGTCACCGACGGTCCATTCGATATCGTGCATCTGGATATGCAGATTGACGAGCGCCACGTGGAGCATGCCTATAATCTCTTAAAAACCGGCGGATACTTCGCAACCTATACGCCGTTTCTGGAACAGACCTTTATCGTAATGGACACCGCAAAGCGTCTGTTCGGTGAAGAAGCGGTCCAGACTGTGGAGTGTATGGAGCGTGAACTGACCCGCGGTAAACGCGGCACGCGTCCTTCGACCAGAGTCGGTCACACGGGCTATCTGACAATTGCCCGGAAAAT
>JAGARL010000105.1 GCA_017622255.1 Methanocorpusculum sp. | reverse complement strand
GAGCCGCCCGCGGTGGAAATATCCTCTTGACGCTAAGAAGTGAGACAGGACCATATCCTAAATATTGGATTTGGAGAAGTGGTCTTTTTGAAAATAGTGGTTGTTAGAAATTCTCCTTTTTTAGCAGCGGACAATACAGCCCGTACCGGTACTAACAACTTTTTCCTTTGAACTGCCCAATACATACTTATCTATGTCAGTATCAGGATATCTTCGAATCACCCGGCCTGTCAACGCCGCCGCTGCCGGAGCTGCCGCGGCTGCTGCATTCTGGATTACCGGCGGAACTGACATCCTAACAGCAGTCCTGCTCTTCCTTTCCGTTACGCTCATCTGCGGAGCAGGAAACACCATAAACGACTGCTTCGATGCGGATATCGACCGGATTAACCGTCCGGACCGTCCGATTCCGCGCGGAGAGGCAACGGTAAAAGGGGCAGGCATATTCACTGCGGTGCTCTTTGCCGTCGGTTTCCTCTGTTCGCTTCCGGTACTTCCCTGGTGCCCGCTGCTTGCCGCGGTAAACATCCTGCTGCTGATTATGTACTCCACCAGCTTCAAGCGGATGCCGTTACTCGGCAATCTCTGTGTGGCATACCTTACCGGAAGCGTCTTCCTCTTCGGCGGAATGGCGGCAGGACCGGAATCCTTCCTGCTGACAGCCCCCTTGTTCCTGGTCACCTTCCTCGGCATTCTCTCCCGCGAGATAGTAAAGGATGCGGAAGATATCGAAGAGGACAGCAAATCCGGTGCATACACGCTTCCGATGCTGATCGGCGTGCGAGCATCAGCGGTTACCGCATTTGTCTGCATGACTGCCGCGGCCGCCGCCGCTTTTATTCCGGCAGTACACTGGGGCATCTTCTACGCGGCAGGTATTCTCGCAGTGGATATCTATCTCCTCCGCACATCCGCAAAGGTTCTGCCCTGCAGAACACCGGAGGAGGTTTCCGCATCCAGAACTGCTTCATACATGAAGTATGGAATGGTTGCCGCAATCCTGGTCTTCTTCCTCTCAGCCGCTGCCGTAAGACTTTGGTAACGGCAGGCAGGAGGACTTATTAGGGAGTAAAAGGAATAGTTAAGCATACAGCAGGGATAGATATGGCAGTATTTGTACAGGATACACTTCACATGGCCGAACGCGGCTCATACTATGAGGGTTCGGTAAAAATCGACGGAGACTTTCTGGTGCCGCCGCGCACTGAGTTCTGGAAGGACATTGTGGTATCCGGCAATATCTATCTGTGCCCGGAGTCCCATGTGAAAGGCAATGTCACCTGCAAAGGAGGCGTCATCTGCCGTGGATGTGTGATTGAAGGGGACTTAATTGCAGAGGACGGAGAGCTTCGCATCTGCGACGGCGCATCGGTTCACCGGATTATCAGCACAGGAGATGTTTTCCTGAGAAAGGATGTCATCTCTTCTGAGGTCAGAGGAAATAATATTCTGGTCATGGGTAAAATCCAGTGCGGAAAACTGATGGGCAAGAATACTCGGGTTGTTTCCGGCGAATACTAATAACTCTTTTTTACTTCCGACACTGACATATACGGATATGGCAGATGTTGTGTTAATCTCCGGCAGCCCGCGGGCAAACGGAAATACTGAATATGCGTTAAATGTCTGTAAGGAAGAGATTGAAAAGCACGGATTAACGGCTGAGATTATCTCTCTTCGCGGCAAGCAGATTCACGGATGTATCGCCTGCGGCAGATGCGGCGAGCAGAACTGCTGTGCAGTAAAGGATGATTTAAACGAGATGCTTCCGGCAATTCAGGAGGCAAAGGGATTCATTATCGGTGCTCCGGTGTACTTTGGAACTGCCAGAGGAGATGTGATGAACCTGCTCCAGAGAACCAGTATGGTGGCAAGAAAGAATGGAAACTGGCTTTCCGGAAAGGTTGGAGGGCCGGTTGTTGTTGCACGCCGCGGCGGTCTCACCTCCACGCTTCAGGAGATGCTGATGTCGTTTTTTATCTCCGGCATGACGGTCTGCGGTTCTACCTACTGGAACATCGCATTCGGAAACGCACCGGGAGAGGTCGGCGAGGATGCAGAGGGTATGCAGACCTTACAGACCTTTGCGGCAAATGTTGCTGAGCTGATTATTCAACTGAGAAAATAAGATGCAGACAGAAAAACAGAAGCTCCTCTTTGCAGGCTATGGTCTGCTTGGCGGAGGGGTTCTGCTCCTTTTCCTTTCCCGCGTCCTTGGCGGAACTGACCTGATGGATTTTCTTTCCGGGCTGTTTCTGGGACTTGCGGTCGGCGTGATGCTTCTTGGCGTCTTTTTCTTCGGCCGGTCGCTTGTGAAGAACTGAGTGCTTTTTTCCAGGTTTTGGGAGGGTTTTATCCCTCCTCAAGGATTATCCGGATAAGGTATTCTTCAATTATGATACATACCCAGAGCAGGCAGTACAGCGCGCGCCGGATAAGCGGCTCACAGAGGAACGCAAGTACTCTGTCGTGAATTTTATGCGGATGCAGTTCCGCCCACAGCCGCCACAGTGTCTGCCCAGGTCTCGACTGCGGCAAGGGTTTCATCCTTCTCAAAGCCGTTAATGAGCATGTACTCTCTGGTGATGGTGACGGTGAAGGTATCGTCTCCAAGACTGCAGGAGAACTTGGCGCTCCAGGTATCCTCCGTGGAATCTCTGGACGCTCCCCCGTGATTTTCCCCGTTTGCGGCTTCGGAGGCGACCGCTCCTTCGAGGAAGGTCGTCATGTTCTCGTACTGCGTCTGGTCGTCTGCGTAAAGGTTGACGTATCCCTTCTCATCGGAGTTCTCATCGAAGTAGATGATTTTTGCCTTGTAGGTCTCCGCGGACTTCTCCTTACGGGTCAGCCCCATAGTAGAGTCTGCGGCAAAGCTTGCGACCGCTTCGGCGAAGGTCGCAACATCAGCGATAGGGGTGTACATTCTCTTAGCGTTTCTGGATTTGGAAGTTTCAACAAAGTTAGTCATTTTGGTTTTCTCCTTTTTGGAGGAGAGAGAAGCAGACAAAAAAGCGGGTTAGAGAGAGCAGGGGCTTTTCTTGTCTGCTCTCTCTTCTCTGATTATAGTATTGGTTTTGTGAGGGGATAAAAAGGGAAGGGACTGGTTCAGACAAACCAAAAAAAGAGGGACAAAAATCCCCCTACCCCCGCCTTCGCAGATACTTCGGCACCACAAAATATGGACTCTCCACCCCGTGCACCAAAGCCGCCCGGCGCACCGACATCCGGTTACACGAAAGCCGCCTTGCCACCCGGTCAAACGAACCCTCCTCCGCCAAAACCCGCCGAAACACCCCTGCATCACAAAGCTCCGGAATATCCCGCCACGTCCTCATCTCGGCACCACCTCGAAACGGTCATGCGTCCGCTTCAGCACCATATAGGGCGCGGCATACTCCTCTCCAAGCGACTCTTCGAGCGCTTTTACCGTAATCACCGCCTTGTCAAGGAGCGCTTCCTCACCTTCCACATCAGCACACTGCCAAAAGAGCACCCCCGCTCCGAGAATACTCTGGGCCGTTCTGGCATCCAGATGCACCAGCTCCCCGTAGATATCCGGGTGGTCCTCGCGGACAAGTGCGACATCCACCTTGCGGGTTTCGCGAAAGTGCTCAATGAGCGTGTACGTCTCAGACGTCAGGTTCTCCTTTCTGATGCGGTATGCCGCGTCGGAAAATGCGTCTGCATACACCGTCGCAAGCGAAGCGAGCGCATCTGCCATCTGCGAATAGTAAAGCGCAGGCCCAAATGAATCCGCATCGTCCGGCTCGGGAAACGCGGTAAGAAGCGCCTGCCAGACATCTTCTTTGGACGGCATCAGATATGCCTCCAGACAGGCATCTTCTCCGGCGGATGCTTATACGTCCGGCGGGCAATTACTCCCTGGACCGTCGTCCTGCCGACTCCGTACTCTTCGGCAAGGGCAGTCTTTGTTGCCCCCGCCCGGAACTTCGCCCGGATCTCCTCCGCTTTTTCCCAGGAGAGCTTCCGGGACGAGTTCTCCGCGTTGGAAATCAGGCGCAGATTGCTTATGCAGTTGTTGTCCTTGTTCCCGTCGATGTGGTCCACCTCGGCAAGAAGCGAGAGCGGCATTCCGTTGCAGAGCACCCAGAGTGCTCTGTGCAGCGGGATTCTGGTGTTCATATTCTGCCCGGCGTGGGTGAACCGAAACGAGATGCTGTGGTATCCGGCAATCTTCTGGGTTCTGATGAACTCTCCCGTGTTTTTCGAGAAGATTTTGCCGGAGTCGGGGTAGGGAATCCACTCGCCCCGGCATCCTTTCATGAAGACGGCAAAGTCTGTTGACCGGATGAGGTTTTCCGTGTAGCTCATTTCTTCCCCTCCGAAGATCTCTTCTTCCACTCCGCGTCCAAAAGCTCCCGGCGCTTCTTTTCGATAATATCGTATAATGCGTCGAGTTCATCACGGAACAGCGGAAATCTGAATCCAAGCACCCCGCGGGAAACGGCAACACACTCTCGGAGGAGTTCGAGCATGCGTAACTCATCCATGTTACTCGCCCTCCCATTCGCGGACGGCAAGGCCGTAGGCGAGGTCTTCTGCGGTCGGTTTCGTGAACCGGATTTTCAGGTCGAGGCTCCTGTTGAAGAGGAGTTCCTCGGAGAGGTCTGCGTACCGTGCGGCGCACATCAGGGTGTGGGCGAGCGCACGGGATGCGGATTCGCAGATGAGCCCTACTGCATCGTAGGCGTTTGCCGCACAGATGATGTCTAAGATTTCGTCGTCTGCGACGATGTTCGGGTTCGGGGTGACTGCTTTCATGGGGACCTCCACAGGGAAAGCATTTTGCTGTTTGCGGTCGATACATAGATGAGGTCGGATGCCGCGTTTGATTTGGTCGTCGGGTGCGCTCCCGCCTCTTTTTTGATGGTGTTCTGTTTCATAATTCCTCTAAGATTTTTGCATGTCCGGGATACTTTGCGGCAAAGAGCCGTGCGATATCGCCGAACTGTTCTTTGTTTGTTCGTCTGAGTTCCGCGAGCCGGTTTTTCAGTGCCTGCTCTGCGGCGGTCCGGGTGTCGAAGATCTGTCTGAGGTATGCTTCGGACTCGAGGTCGCCGAACTTTTTGCAGAAGAGGTCTTCTGCGGATACCTGCTCTGCGGGCATTTGCACTCCTGCGCTCAGGCGGTCTTTGATTGCCTGAATCAGGAAGTCGCTTAAGTTCGGGATCTGTTCCTTTGCTTCTTCGAGCAGGTGCTCGGTTCCGGTCGGGAAGTAGAGATGAAATCGTGTTGTCATGTTCCTCCTGTTCTTGTTCTGAGGTCGTTTTTTACCAGGCGCATGAGAGCAGCACTGGTATTTTTGTTCGCCGGGAACTGTTTCCAGGCGTCCCAGAGGGGGATTTCCCGCTCCGGGATGGAGAATGTCAGGTGTTTTGTCACATGTTTTCACCACGATAGATGAGTTGGTGAGGTCGGTTTTTAAGGCTGTGTATGACAAACTGCCCGCAGGGATTCTGATCTGTCATACAGACGGCATTTTTTATCGGAGGGCATTTTGAACAGGGTTTTTTGTTTTGGCTTTGCTGATGCCGCAAATCAGCATCGAAATTCTGTATGACAAAGATACGTATGTATCAGGAAAAACGATATGGGGGGGTAGTTAGGCGCATATGCGCCTATGCGCCTACTTTTTCCGAAAAAGATTTTTTACCAAAAAATGCTTTTTCTCCCGAAGGAGAATTTTTACCAAAAACTCTTGTTGTATTATATTGTGTTATTAGTATAAATAACTGTATGCGCATGGGCGCATGGGCGCATAGGCGCACAGGTACCCGGGATATCGTTTTTCCGGGTAGGTATGTATTTTTTTAGCGGATGTTGTTTGCGGCTGCCTGGTAGTATTCGCCGAGGTAGATGCGGAGGGCTTCTC
>JAGARL010000104.1 GCA_017622255.1 Methanocorpusculum sp. | reverse complement strand
GTCATGCGAAAGCACAAAGACGGCAGAATCTGGCTGCACACCGGAGATGTGGTAACGCTTGATGCGGACCGGAATATTATCTTCAAGTCCCGCTGCAAGCGTATGGTAAAGGTTAACGGATACAATGTCTATCCGACGTTAATCGAGAATACGATGGAGAAGTGTCCGCTGATTTCGGAGGTCTGTGCGGTTGCGGCTCCCTGGAAGACGGACAAGAAGATTAAGCTCTATGTAACGCTTGCTGATGCGAAGACGGATGAGGAGAAGGCAAAGGAGGAGATTATGGCGTTTGCGAAAGCAAACTTAAACCACTGGAGCTGTCCGTTTGCGGTTGCGGTTCTCAAAGAGATGCCGAGAACGAAGATGAACAAGAAGGACTACAAGGTTCTGGAATCCCGCGACGAGTAAGCGGGATTTATCTCCACTTTCTCTTTTTCAAAAAAATGAAGCAACACTATCGTGTTGCTTTGGACGGTTGTTAGAAATCCATTACAATACCATAATTTAGGAGCAACGCCGTGAGGTGCCGCGCCTTAGAAGCCGATGCGGCTTTCAGTAGAGTCGTCTCCCTTTATGCGCGGCAGGGGCAGGCGGCTGAATGTATAAAATCTTTCTCCTCTCCAGTCTCCCGCAGCCGGATAGATATTTTCGGAATTCCGAAACTCTCGGCAATTTTGGCGAATTTACCTTCGCCTTCCGTCGAAGCCCCCGCCCCCGCTATCTAACCCTTGTGCTCGACATCTGCCGCATAATAACTCTCCAATTCGTCAATCAGCGCAGGATATTTCCGTGCCGCGACGAAAGGCTATTTATTCTCACTAACGAACACAAATAATACTTATGTCTCCTTCTTCCGCAGAAAATCCGCTTATCCGGGGGCTGACCTACCCGGATGTTGTCCAGCGCTCGCTCTACTCCATGTTTGAATTCGGCTGTTCCCGTGTGGGACGCGATGCGGAAGCGATTCTGTATTTCGGAAACAGAATCACCTATGGGGAACTGATGGACGATGTCCATGCATTTGCCGCCGGTCTTGTGTCGTTAGGCGTGAAGAAGGGAGACTTTGTAACCATCTGCCTGCCGAATATGCCGCAGTGCGTGGTTGCCGTCTATGCCGTAAACCGCATCGGGGCAGTCTGCAATCTGGTGCATCCGCTTTCAACCAGGAAGGAGATTGCAGATGCGGTCCGCCTCTGCGACAGCAAGGTCATCCTGACCTTTGAGATGAACGAAGGCCATGCGGAAGGTCTTGGAGCACAGATTATCCGCTGTGAAACGCCGGAGTTTTTCCCAAAGAATCCGAAGGGCTTTGTGATGAAGATGGTCTACCGCTACTCTGTCCGCAAAGCGCCGAAAGCAGCAGAGGTTCTGCTCTGGCGTGATGTTCTGCAGTCGGGACGCGACTATCTGCAGACCGCAGAGCTTCCCAAAGATACGGTACGCTATGAGGATACGGCGGCGGTGATGTATACCGGGGGCACTACCGGCGAGGCGAAGGGCGTTCTGCTTTCCAACGGGGCATTTAACATCACGACCTCTTCGCTTATCGTGATGAAGGTAAACGACCGCTGTCATGAGCACGGGGCGTTCCTTTCGGTCCTGCCGGTGTTTCATGCGTTCGGTCTTGCCATCTGTATTCATGCCCCGCTTTCCTGCGGTATGCGGATGGTTCTTTCTCCGCGGTTTACGCCGAAGGACTGCGCAAATCTGGTGCTGAAGGAGAAAATCGAGATTCTGGCAGGCGTTCCGGCAATGTATGAGCGGATGTATCCGCTCCTGAAAGGACATGACCTCTCGTTTATCCAGCACATCGTCTGCGGAGGAGACATGGTGTCGTCGGATTTAATCGACCGGTACAATGTGATTCTGGGAAGAAAGAACGGCGGGGCTTCGTTCCTGCCGGGATACGGTCTTACCGAGTGCGGCGGCGCCTGTATTCTGGTGGATGAGGACCGGGATGATATTCCGGAGGGCTGTGTCGGAAAGCCGGTCAACGGTCTTGAGATG
>JAGARL010000103.1 GCA_017622255.1 Methanocorpusculum sp. | reverse complement strand
GATTTATACCGCAGAGTAACCGGCTTAAAGCGCTATCCGGTAGGCACCATGCCTTTCCTCTTCAATGTGGATGACGAGATGTATCTCTTCAAACCGGAGTTTGCAAAAGGCGTCAACATCATTCCGGAGAACTGCCCGACAGAGGCTCCGGCAACCGATGCCCTTGCATTATCCAACGATTCCCGCCCGGCAAAAGGCATGGTCGGTGTTCGTGTGGTAAAGAACGATGAGTTCGGACCAACCGGAGAGCCGTTCGGCGGAACAAACATCATCGGAACGGTTCTTGATATGGACAAGCTCGAAAAGATGAAGGAAGGAAATATTGTGTATATCCGTGAGGTGAAGGAATGAAGCCCTACGTTCCGGAGTATGTGGGAACCGTTACCAAATACGTGTTCGTTGACTCCCCGGACACCACCCCGCAGGATATCGCGACCGCCGCATATGAGGTGGCGCAGGGTGTAATGATTAAAGAGACCTGCTTCGGCTGTCAGATTACCGGAAGCCCCGAGGATGTTTCCCGTATTGTTGACCACTTACGAACCCTTGACCCCTACCGGATTTTCGTCAAAGACCGCGGATTCCCGCCGGGAGATTCCCGTCGCTGCCGTGCAGATTTAGGGGGAGCTCGTCCCGGATATCTCGGACATGAGTTTGAGATGAAGATGGCACCCTACATCTCCTATGGTCTTGAAGCTGTCTCGAAGATGACCGCAGAAGAATTAGCAAAAGCCGCAGGCTCGCCTCTTCCAACCGAAGAGCCGCTTGACGCAGATATCTTAGAACAACTCTTTTTGGAGGACTAATCATGGCAAAAGTATTCATCTATCCGGCAACCAGCCTGATGCTTTCCGACCTTGTGGCACGATATGGACATACGCCGCTTGGTTCAGCTGTTTCGATTCGCGAACACATCCAGACGCCGGGATTTGACTCCCCGCCGCTGCAGATGACTGCAGAAGACCCGCAGAAAGGTCTCAAATGGGCGGCAGTCGAAGTTCCGTCCGGCATTCGCGGCAGAATGTCTCTCTACGGTCCGTTAGTAGAGGAAGCAGAGGCGGCTATCATCATCGACGAGCCGGAACTTTCCTTCGGCTGTATGGGATGCGCCAGAACCAATGAGCTCTTATGCTTCATGCTCCGCGAAAAGGACATGCCGAGACTCGAGCTCCGCTATCCGGCAAGCCGCGAGGAAGGAGTAACCTTCGTTGCCCAGATTAAGAAGTTCTTAGATGACCTGAAGAAGGAGGAAGAAGCATGAGCGACAGACCTGTTCGTATTGCCCAGATTACCTGCGGTGCAGAGTACAGCGGTATCCAGAATGAGATTACCTCGGCTGCCGCGACAGTCGGTGCCCAGATGTTCTATCCGGACGTTGCCTTAAAGGATGTAAAGACCGCCTACAAAGAGTTCGGTCTTCCGGTAAAAAGCCCGGACTTAAAACTCGCTATTGCCCGCGCAAAGGCAATTGTTGAGGGAAGAATCGAAGCAGACGGTATTTTTATCGCCAGCTGTTTCCGCTGTGCAGAGGCTGCTATCGT
>JAGARL010000010.1 GCA_017622255.1 Methanocorpusculum sp. | reverse complement strand
TCTTTGACGAGTTCATATTCATTATCCATATTTTTCGCATTGCAGATGACGCCTCCCAGTTTGCATTTTGCAGTACTTCTTCCGCCGAGTCTGGCTACTGCTTTGCTGATATTGTTTGCGGCATAGAGACTCATCAGTTCGCCGGATGTTACCAGATACACCTCTTCTGCATAGCCGTCCCGCATCGGAAGTGCAAATCCGCCGCAGACCACATCGCCTAACACATCATAGACGACCACATCGCCAAAGAGCGCCTGCATCTTTTCGAGGAGCTGAAACGTCGCGATAATTCCGCGTCCTGCGCAGCCGATTCCAGGCTCAGGCCCTCCTGCTTCTACACAGCGTACGCCGCCGAACCCTTCAAAGATGATATCCTCTTCTTTGATGTCCTTTTTCTCGTACATCTGTTCGAGAACGGTCGGAATCCACCGCCCGTGCATGAGCATTCTGGTACTGTCATGTTTCGGGTCGCAGCCAATCTGCATGACGCTGAGATTTTTTTCCGAGAATGCCGCCGAGAGATTTGCGGAGGTGGTGGACTTTCCAATTCCGCCTTTTCCATAGAGGGCAATCTGTCTCATTGAGTTATATGTTGTCCCTTGAAGGGGATAAATATTAAGTTAAGACAGATTAGACTGTCCAAATATTATATCCCCTGAGAGGTCGAATCATACGTTATGAGTGAACGCCCGATTATCAGCTTCTTAACCGAACACGCGGATAAGCACACCGTCTCCTTCCACATGCCGGGACATAAGGGTTCTGCAATCTATCGGAAGTTCGGCTACACCGAATTTCTGGAAAAGATGATGGACTGCGACATCACGGAGATTATCGGGGCAGATAATCTGTTCCAGACCGAAGGAATCCTCAAAGCCGCACAGGATGAGTATGCAAAGCTCTACAATGTCAAGCGGGCATACATGCTGGTAAACGGAACATCCGGCGGCGTAATTGCCGCGATTATGGCAAGCGTTCCAAAAGGCGGAAAGCTGGTTATGGCAAGAAACAGCCATAAGGCAATTTACAACGCCCTGCTTTTAGCAGACATCCAGCCCGTCTATGCCTATCCGGAAATGATTGAGGAGTACGGCATCTCCGGCGAGATTACGGCTGAGGAAATCACCCGCTGTCTGGATGAGAATCCTGATGCATCTGCGGTCATCCTTCCCTCTCCAAACTACTACGGAATCTGTTCTGACATCAGAAAGATTGCAGAGATTGTCCATGCAAGGGGCAAAATCCTCATCGTTGACCAGGCGCACGGAGCACACCTGAAGTTTTTCAGCGACTGCGGATTTTCCGACATGCCGCAGTCTGCCGAAGAGCAGGGGGCAGATATTGCCGTCAACTCGATTCACAAAACACTTGCCTCCTTTACCCAGAGTGCCGCCCTTACCTTCAACTCCGACCTGCTTGACCACTACACCTTAGAGGACAAACTGCAGATGATTCAGTCAACCAGCCCCTCCTATATTCTGATGGGGTCTCTTGACATCAACGCAGACATCATCAAAAACCACAAGGAAGAGGTCTTCACTGCATGGCACGACGCGCTTGTCTACTTCTATGCGGAAGCGGAAAATATCTCAGGTCTTGCGGTCATCCGCGATGCAAAGCTCGACTTTACCAAGATTAACCTTGACATGAGTGCATACGGACTATCCGGTGCAGAACTTGAGCAGATGCTGATGGAGAAGGGAATCTATGCAGAGCTGACAACCGGAAATATTCTGATGTGTATGACCGGAATCGGCAACACGAAAGCGGACATGGAAAAACTGCTCGAAGCCTTACGGGAAATTGCGGCATCGCACCTGCTTGTCGAAGGAAAGAAACAGATGCCGCCTGCAGTTCTGGAAGCACGCTTTGAGCTGTGCGCTGTTCCGGCAAAGAAAGAGAGAATCCCGCTTGAGATGGGGGCCGGAAGAATCTGTGCATCATCTATTATTCCCTATCCGCCGGGAATTCCGTTTATCTGTCCCGGCGAGCGGATAACAGAAGAGGTTATCACCTACATTGCCGCACTGCGTGAGGCGGGAGAAAAAGTAATCGGCGT
>JAGARL010000102.1 GCA_017622255.1 Methanocorpusculum sp. | reverse complement strand
CTTTTCCATCTGCTTTCTCTTCCGGAATTTTCCGCGGCAGAGGAAATAAATCAGAAGCAGAAGAGCGATTGGAAGAACCGCGACAAGCCAAAGGATATTTGGTCCGCCGGTAATTGCATACAGAAAGGGCAGATACCCAGCAATCATTACCGCAGGCAGGATAAGCCCCGGAATTCTGCTCTCCGTCTTCGACAATACAATCTGCAGCAGAAGCACGCAGATAACAACTATCAGCATAATCAGTATCCGAATCATCTTTTCACTCCAAATCCTGAATCTTCATCTTTTCCATCTGGTTCTTCTTCCGGTACTTCTCGCGGCAGACAAAGTACACCAGAAGCAGAAGAACTGTCGGGATGTTTCCGATAAGCCAGGCAAGCAGAACCACACTGTTTGCAACAATCATATTGAGCGGGACAATCAGACTGCACACAAAGCACAGTACGGGAAGAACCAGTCCCGGCCACTTGCTCTCCGTTCTCGACAGGAATACCTGCAGGAGAACAACACAGACAAGTACCAGCAGGACAATCAGTAGATTAATCATTTCTTTACCTCCTTTGTTTTCTTATACTCGCCAATCAGAAGCTTGGCAGTCTCAAAATCCAGTTTATCCTGCACTGCCAGCCGCTTGATGAGGCTGATGTACGGGTCTGCCTCTGTTTTCTCGCTAATCTGGATTTTCTGAATCAGCCGGTCAAGCCTAAGACGGACCGTCGGATAGGTAACCCCGTACTGGGATGCCACCTCCTTGAGAGATCCGGATGCCAGAATGAACCGTTTGATAAAGGAAACATCCTCGTCTTCCAGATTTGCCATCCAGTCAGGGATAATCTGCAAAGCCATGTTCTTTAACAATATTCAATATATGCTTTAACAATATTAAAGATTCTGGTAAAAAAGATTAGGCATCCAGAAGAGTTCTGGATACAATATATTCCCCGTGCGCCTCGCGGGTCGTTCCAACAATCAGCCACTTCTGGTCTCCGTGCTCTTCGACGACGCCTTTTGCCTCTAAGGTCTCGCCGGTGAAACACTGTCCGCAGTAGGTGTGGGTGAATGAGAGAACCATATCGATTTCCTCATGGTCAACCTTATAGATTCCCGGAGAGTCGAAGGCGAGTGAAGCATCGGTTACTTTTGCTTCTATCGTCATCTTTCCGGTCTTTTCTCCTAAGGTGATTGGCGGGACCGAGTGGAGGTTGTCGTAGCCTCTGGAATAGAGCAGGTCAAAGTAGGTTCCCTCAAACTCTCCGCGGTTGAACTTCCGTGACTCGTGGAGCACGAAATCATCAAAGCTGATGTCCGGCTGGCGCTTCTTATACACCTTCTGCCACATCTCCTCGCTCATGGAGGGGATTTTCCCGTCGGCAACCGCTTTCATCAGCTGTTCGCGTGCTGTAAACCAGGCAGAACCGTACACCACCATATCGATATCAGACGTTCCGCACTCAAGGCCCGCAACAAGGGAACCCGTACAGCCGTAGGTTCCGGCAGGCAGGTCGAAGTGCGAGAAGAGCCGGGCAACCCGCGGGTCGCGTTCTGCGATAAACGGCGCCTGCTCTTCCGGCTTTAACACTTTTACGATGTCGGAAAGCGGCACCCGGTGCACTAAGTCCAGATACTCCGGCTTGTGCTCCTTCACCCAGGCGAATGCATCGGCGAAATCATACTTCTTATAGCGCACGCCCCACGGAGAGAGTCTGTCTCCGTCTTCGGTCGGCACATAGCGGAGTACACACTCGGCGCGTTCCTCATTCTCATATCCGGAGACTGCATAGAGACAGCCGTCTTCCGTCATCACAAAATCCCGAAGGCGAATCGGTTTCATACGTACGAGATAATTGGTGCGCCAAAGCAATAAAATGCTTCGCCTACGTGTCTGCAACCCTATCCTTAATAATTCAGAAATGCAAATACCAAAGCATGGATACAAGCGCGCCAACCAGTAAAGCGCTGAAGCTGATTATCCTCTCGTCAGCTCTTGCCGCGTTTATGTCGTCTCTTGACGGCACGATTGTAAATATTGCTCTTCCGACAATTTCGGATATTTTTGACCTGCCAAGCTCTTCGGTTGCCTGGGTTTCCACTATTTATCTGCTGGTTATGGCAGGTTCGCTTCTGGTGGTTGGAAAGCTGACCGATATTATCGGGTACCGGAAGATTTTCCTGACCGGTTTTGTTCTGTTTACGCTCGGTTCGTTTGCCTGCGGTTTCCTGCCGGAGATGACCGGTATGTTTTCGCTGCTTCTGCTCTCCCGCGTGTTCCAGGCATTAGGCGGCGTGATGATGACAGTTATCGCCCCGGCTATGCTTTCCCGCTATATGCCGGGCGCTGCCCGCGCGAAGGGTATGTCGGTTGTTGTGCTGTTCGCATCTCTCGGTATGGCGCTTGGACCGACACTTGGCGGTCTGTTGACCGAGTATCTTTCCTGGAACTGGATTTTCTACATCAACGTCCCGGTCGGTATTGCCGCGCTGATTCTGGGAATTTTTGTGCTTCCAAGGGATGAAAAGGCAAAGTTCACGCTCAAAGGATTTGACGGTGCAGGAGCAGTTCTTATTTTCGTCGGTCTTGCAGCGCTTCTGTATGCGTTCTCCGAAGGATACAAGCTCGGCTGGACATCTGCTCCGGTTCTCATCTGCATTGTCCTTGCGGTTCTCTGTATCGCCGCATTTATTGTCTGCGAAAAGAAGGTGAAGTCCCCGATTCTGGACCTGAATCTGTTTAAGAATCCGTCCTTCCTTCTGCTGAATGTGGTGCTTTGTGTGATGTACTTCACGCTTGCCGGCGCACAGTATCTGCTTCCGTTCTATCTCCAGCTGATTCAGTCCCTGTCAACCTTTGAGTCCGGTCTGGTGCTGACGGTGATGTCCTTGGGAATTATGACAGCAGGCGTTCTCTCGGGCCAGATTTATGCGAAGATGGTGGGCAAAATCCGGGTGCTGATTTTATCCGGCGTTGCCATTCTTGCGCTTGGCTACTTCTTCCTCTCGAAAATCAGTCCGGTCTCGGGCCTGGGAATTATCGTACTTGGTTTGGCGCTTATCGGTTTTGGTGTGGGCCTTACCACGACAACCGCCACCACACTTCTGATGGGCTCGGTTAAGCCGGAGAAAAACGGCATGGTTTCCAGTATCACAGGCCTTGAGCGCTTTGCCCCCATGACTATCGGTATCGCCTTCTTCAACCTGCTCTTAATTGCAGGAGTAAAGGCAATTGCAAAACACACGGATATCACAACCCGCCCTCTGCAGGATGTTGCGGCAGGTATTCTGACGTCAGGATTTGACCTGTGCTTCTTTGTCTCTATGTCGCTGGCTGTCGTCGCGTTTGTGATTTGTCTGTTTGTCAAAGAGAGCAGATTAAAACAGGCATAACCCCCCTGTTTTATCTATCCTGAGTACGTATTTTTCTGCATGAAAAAAGAACGGGCTGCAAGCATCTGTTTTCTGTTATGTGCCGTCTGCTGGATGATAAGCGGCATCCTGATGCTGTCTGTCGGCAGTGTTTCGCAGTTTGCGGTTGATATCGCGCTTGCGGCAGTATTTATCAGCCTCTCGGTTCTTTTCCAGAGAAAAGCACAGAAAGAGCGTCAGTAAAAAAAAATTATTTTTCCGGATGCTTCTCCTGATACGAAGCCTCAGGCCCCATAGCCAGGAGTTCATCTAAGGTATTGACGTTTCTAAACGTCTCAAGCTCCGGGTCGAACTCGCGGAACTCTTCCGGAGACACGCGCTTGGTGTTCAGTGCGAGAATCATTGCATGGAGCGACGCGTCGGTGTGCGTTTTCAGGTATTCCTTTACCGCAGACACGCGGTAAACGGCGTGTAAGGGCTCCATGTTGGCGTTTTCCCATTCCGGAATAATCACATCATAGTCCTCGATGTTGTCGAAGAGGTAAGAGACGATTGGTTTGTGAATCGTCGGCATGTCGCAGGCGGAGATAAAGACCGTCTCGCCTTTAATCTCATCAATTCCCGAAGCGATACCGCCGATAGGACCAAGTCCCGGCTCTTTATCCCAGGTACAGCGGACGATGTCCGGAAGGCCTGCGAAGTGTGCGGTCTGTTTTTCGTTCTTCGCGACGATGAGAATCTCATCCGTGATTCCGGTAAAGGTCATGACCAGGCGGGAGATAAATGAACATCCCTTGTAGGAGAAGAAATACTTCTCGCGGCCGTTGACGCGCTTGGCCTCTCCTCCTGCCAGAATCATTGCAGACCTTATCGGCACTTCAGCCCCTCCTTGAAGTGTGTCAGGTTTACAATGGTCTCATTGACCGGTGTTGGAATTCCGTGCTTCTTTCCAAGGTTTACAATAGCGCCGTTGATGAAATCAACTTCGGTCAGACGCTTTGCCATGATATCCTGATACATGGAACTGTAGTGGGCGGCTGTCGGCGGAATCTTTTGTACTTTCAGATATTCGAGATATTCATCTGCCGTCTTCTGCGGAAGCTCAACACCTTCTGCGGTAGAGACCGCAAACGCCTCGCGGACAATGCCCTCAATAATATTCCAGGCAGGAGTCTGCAGGAGTTCTCCATACGGACACTCCATTACCGCACCTAACGGATTTAGGGAACAGCTGTAGAAGGCTTTGCTCCAGACAGCACCGCGGACATTTTCGGATGCGATGCTTCGCATACCGCACTGGTTAAACAGGTCAGAAAGGGCGGTGACTTTCTCGTCAACCCCTCCCGGGAATCTGCCGAAAACCGTCTCGCCGCCGTCCACGGAGACATGGATTTCCGAATCAGAAACCCACTCGAATCCGGTGATAATCATTGCCCCGATGACATTTTTCGTATATTCCGCAATGACTTCCTCGTTTCCGATACCGTTCTGGAGAGAAACCACTTCCGCATCGCCGAAGATGTCGCAGTATTCCTCACAGATGCCGCGGGTTGCGGCGGATTTGGTGGAGATAATAATATAGTCCCATGGACCTTCCGGCGGTTTTGTGCCGACGGAAAGGGGAAGCGTTCTCTCTCCCCAGATACCGGTCATGGTAAAATTATGTTCTGATATTGCAGAAACACAGCGCTCCCTGCACACGGCAAACACCTCTGCGTGTCTGGAAAGCTGTGCCGCAACGGTAAGGCCCACTGCTCCTGCGCCAAGTACTAAGATTCGCATTCTTCTATACTTATGGGCATTTTGATACCATAAAATAACTGATTGCCGGCAATCTTCAAAATGATAATTTCAGTCTGCCAAATTATACACTGCATCAATTCGGAAGATATACTGTATTCTGTGCATCTTCTAAATTATCTCTCTCGTCAGAATAGTATATATGCGAATCTGCCCTAAATAAAATCATGCAGAAAAAGCATCTTGTACTTGCCGCAGCAGTTCTTCTCTGTGCCGCAGTCGTCTTCTCAGCCGGCTGTGTGGACAACGGAACTTCCGGCGACAGAGTGGAAATCTTATATTCCGCTCCCGGAACTATGGCACAGCTCCTGGATTCCGAAGCGGTTGACGCAGTAATTACCTGGCAGCCGTTTGTTGCCGGTATCGAAGAAAGCGGTGTCGGAAAAGTCGTCTCCTACTCCGAAGACCTTCCGCCGGCAGGCAAATGGGAAGGACACACCTGCTGTGTGTTCGGTGCAAACTCGAATGCCCTTGCAAACCCGGAGGTTGCCGCTGATGTAACTGCCCTGATGATTCTCGGCAATGAATACATCACCGAAAACCCGGACAAGTCAGCAGCCCTCATCGCAGACTGGCTCTTTGCAAACGGTGAGTTAACCTACGGAGATGTCAAGGTTGATTCCCTTGATGTCATGAAGGCATCCATTCCGACCATCCTGTTCTCCGGAGAGGTTACTGATGCATGGATTACAAGCAACGAGGACTTCGTCAAGTCCCAGCGTGACTTAGGATTAGTTACCGGAAAGCTTGCAAACACCAACAGTGAGGAAACTGAAGCTCTGCTCTTTGACTTCTCTGCCTACGATGCAGCACAGGACATTTTAGCGTCCGGCAAATTCTTAGACCCGAAGACCGCAGTGCAGGAAATCTCTATTGGATACCTTCCGTCTGACCACGACGGACCGCTCTTCGTCCTCTTAAAGGACTGGAAGTTCTTCAAGGACAACTACAACACCTACTTAAAGCCGGTCTCCGAGAAGGTTGGAAAGATTGACAAAGCAGAACTCTATGTCAACGGCAAGAAGGTCTGTGACGTCAAACTCATCGAGGGAAGTGCAGGACCGCAGTTGATGACTCTGCTCCAGCAGAATCAGATTCAGTATGCAGTCGCCGGAACCCCGCCGTTTGTCTCTGCAATCGACAAGGCATCCAGCGCTGTTGACATCAAGATCTTAGCACCGATTATGATGAACGGATCCGGTCTCCTCGTAGCAGACGATGCTCCGGCTGACGACTGGGACAGCTTTGTTGCATGGATTAAAGAGCGCAGTGCAGAAGGAAAACCGGTTGTTATCGCTGACCCGCAGCTTGGCTCTATTCAGGATGTCCAGTTAAAGGAGGCTCTTGACTCCGCAGGCATTGGTTATGCAACCAAATCTGCCTAACTTTTTTTGTGTGTTTTCCGTATGTTTGATTAAGGCTGAAAGCCCCTTATATATGTAGAAATGAAATGGTATACGAAGCTCATTCTCCCGATACTTGCGGTAGTTATCTGGGAGATTGCAGCGGTTCTGGTAAATAACCCCTATATTCTGCCGCGGGTAGAGGAAGTATTCGCGGTATTCCTAACGCCGTTTGCTGACATTTACGGAAGCGGAAGCCTGGTCAGCAACGCGGTTGTCAGTATTACGCGTGTGGTGACCGGATTTGTCATCGCCTGTGTAATTGCGGTGCCGCTTGGAATTATTCTCGGCCGCTATCCGAGACTTGAGAACTTCTGTGACGGATTAATTCAGATTCTCCGCCCGATTCCGCCGATGGCCTGGGTTCCGCTTTCCCTTGCCTGGTTTGGTATCGGTATGAGTTCGATTGTCTTTATTATCGTTATCGGTTGTTTCTTCCCGATTCTGGTAAACACGATTGACGGTGTTTCCCGTGTCAAGAAGAGCTGGGTTGAGACAGCAAAAATCTATCAGGCAAACGACCGTCAGGTCTTATCCAAGGTTCTCCTGCCTGCCGCAGGTCCTGCTATCTGTAACGGTCTGCGTCTTGGTTTTGGTATTGCCTGGATGAGTGTGGTTGCCGCAGAAATGATGCCGGGAGCATCTTCCGGTCTTGGCTATCTGATTATGTACTCGTACAATTTCAGTCAGATTCAGGTAATTATCGCGGGAATGGTCGCTATAGGAATCATCGGAATTGCCGCCGACCAGCTGTTCCGCATTGTGCAGAAGAAGAAGTTTGCATGGGAGGTGCTTGACAAATGACGGAAACCGACTGGGATAAGGTCTGGGTGAAGGTGGAGCACGCAACAAAGCAGTTCTTCACCAAGAAAGGCACGGTCACTGCCCTTGAGGATGTGAATCTGGAAGTGCATGACGGCGAGTTTGTCTGTCTCTTAGGTCCTTCGGGATGCGGTAAGACGACACTCCTTCGCATGATCGGCGGTCTGGATGTGCCGACAGCGGGAACGGTTGAAATCGACGGAAAAATCGTCGACGGTCCGTCTCCGATGATGACCATGGTGTTCCAGGAGTATTCGCTGTACCCGTGGCGGACTATCGCTGAGAATGTGGGCTTCGGTCTTGAGATGATGAAGGTCCCAAAGGAGATGCGCGAGGCAAAGGTTGCTGAGTATCTGGAGCTTGTCGGTCTCCAGGACTTTGGAAACAGTTACCCGTATGAGCTTTCCGGCGGTATGCGTCAGCGCGCGGCTGTAGCCCGTGCTCTTGCAAGCGAGCCTGCTGTCATGCTGATGGATGAGCCGTTCGGCGCGCTTGATGCCCAGACCAGAAACAAGATGCAGAGAGAACTTCTCGAAATCTGGGAGAAGACGAAGAAGACGATTCTCTTTGTCACGCACAGCGTGGATGAGGCTGTTTTCCTCGCTGACAAGATTGTGATTCTGACGCCGAGACCGGGCAGAATCCATGAGATTTACGAAAATCCGCTGCCGCGTCCGCGCGACAGAACGAGCGTTGAGTTTGCAAGCCTGCGCAAAACTGTCCTTGGTGTTATCGAGGAACTTGAGCAGGAGAATGCGAACCTTTAATATGATACTCGTCTAACATAATTAGCACATTTAGAGAGCTAGGAGGATACTAACATGGTAAGAAAGCCAGCAAAGATGTACCGCAACCTTGCCAAGAAGGCATACTGCCGCCGCCAGTATATGGGTGGTGTCCCAGGATGTAAGGTTGTTCAGTTCGATATGGGAAACCTCTCCGCAGATTTCCCGGTAGCAATTCACCTCGAAGCATTAGAGGGATGTCAGATTCGCCACACCGCAATGGAAGCAGCACGTATCAATATGAACAGACGCCTTGTCAACTCTATTGGTAAGAACAACTTCCACTTAAAGATCAGAACCTACCCGCACCACGTTCTCCGTGAGCACAAATACGCAACCGGAGCAGGTGCAGACCGTGTTTCTGAGGGTATGAGACTTGCATTCGGTAAGGCAGTCGGAACTGCAGCACGTGTCCAGCCGAGACAGAAGGTCTTCACCATCTGGACCAACCCGCAGTACATCGACCAGGCAAAGGACGCTTTACTCCACAGCGGATACAAGCTCCCGACCCCGGTTCGTGTTGTTGTTGAAGAGTAAGGCTGATTCGCCCGGCTCTCAATATACACAAAATACTTTTTTCATAATTTGAAGGGCCCGACTGAAAGGGTATTTTCTTTCAGTCAATAAATTCATGGGAGCGAATGCTGGCTTGTTTTGTTTTGTTTTTCGTTTTATTCCGCGTAGGTAATACGCTCACACAGAGCCAGGAAACTACCCACACCAAAGATTAAAAAAAAGAAGTTCAGATAGTAAACAGATGCCTGTCACCTGTTATCTGAAAGAGTCCTGAGCGCACGCCGCAGTCAAGCCAGCCGTATCCGTAGGAAAAGACTGCAAGTGCGTTGACATAATCTTCCGGAAGCATGTCTTCGCCGACGGATAGTGCCCGCTCTGCGGTTTCGCGGATTTTTTCAACTGCGGCATAACACCCGGTTTCAGCATCCGGGGCAGGGACTGAGCCTGCAAGAGCGCCGTTGAGCATTCTTTCATAGCGCAGGGTTTTTTCTTCGAGCTTTTCGAAGAGGTCTGTTGGAAACTCCTTTTCGAGTGCCAGGCAGTTGGAGATTTCTGCGTTTACGTATCCGAGATACACCCCGCAGTCAAGCCAGCCGAGGCCGTACTCGGATGCGGCAAATGCGTTGACTAAGTCTCCGTGTTTGAGAAACACTGCAGCATCCGATGCATAGCAGGTAACCATTTCCAGAATCTCGTCTGCCGTGCCGCCGAGAATACTTGCCTTCGGCACTGCGGACACTGCCTTTGCCGCAGTTTTCTGATAGTAAGAGACCAGCTCTTCAATCAGCATAAGCCGGCAAATCTCTCTAAGTATTCGCGTTCCATATCGTGCAGTTCTGCCGGAACGACCATGATGTGAAGGGGTCCTCCGAAGTCAAACTGCATCATCTCTTCTGCATCGCCTGCGTGAACAACCGGTGTGGGCGATCCTGCACGGGCGATTCCGATATACACCGGAATCTTCGCACCGACGCGGCGTGCCTGCTCTTCTAAAAGTTCTACTGCTTCGGAGACCTTCATGTAGCGTTCCTTGTCTTTCTGGATATCAAGGAAGACTAAGGTGTGGAGATTGTTTTTGAGATTTTCCGAGATGACTTCTATGGGAGTCATCGGGAACCATTTGCCGTACGGGAACGGGACGGAAACCGACTTTCCAAAACGGTAGTTCTGCAGGCCGGAAAGTCCGCAGACAGCAGTCGTAATGGATGCGCCGTGGATGATTTTCGTTTCAACGCCTGCCTCTGCACAGCGGCAGCGGATATCCGAGTGGGTTGTTGCCACCATAGAATCCCCTGCCGTGAGGAAGACCGCATCCCCTTCCTTTGCGGCATTGATAATTTTATCCGAGTGAATCTCCACATCCTCACGGTAGAGCGGAGTGATTTTCTTGCCGTAGTATTCTTCGAGGCGTTCGATGGAAGATCCCATCAGAACAGAGGTGTACACCTCAAGAAAGACAGTATCTGCATTGCGGATGGCATCCAGTCCGCGAACGGATACATCATATTCATCAAAAAGACCAAGACCGATAAAGGTGAGCATAGATACTCATTATGGGTTTTTCAGGGGTTTAAATGTGAGCGAAAAAAGAGGTTTGTGAGGCCGGCAGCAGTTACCGCCGGATATCCGGCATGAAGGATAAGATATCCCAGGAAAGCGACTCGGCTTTTTTCAGATTCGTCATCATCGTATCGAGCCGCATCGAGCCTTCCACTTCCACGGTGTCCTTTACATCCTGCACAAAGAGGTTTACGGCATCCCCATAGACTTTCCGTGTTCCGGCAGAGTTCGGCTCATATCCCCATGCAGTCATAAGGGCTGCGGCAGGACCGCTTACCGGGCGGTTTCCAATAAACGGGCTGACGGCGGCAACGAACTTGTCTGCCAGAGCTTCCCGCACTCCTCCGCACTCTAAGATAGGGCCGATGCTTGTTACCGGATTGGATGGTCCGATAATTACTCCGTCACTTTCCTCAATCGCAGAAATCACGGCATCGGATGCGGCAAGCGGCTCTCCATCGGCAGTGACTCTTCTGATGCCGGAAATTGGAACATTTCCGCGTTTTCCAACCCAGTACTCCTGGTAGTGCATGAGACTGCCGTCCTCGGTTACCACATAGGAGGTTACCTCCTGGTCAGACATCGGAAGAATCTTTGCGGAGATTCCGTATCCTGCGCAGATTTTCTGTGTTGCCTCGGTCAGCGTCATTCCGGACTGCATAAACGCGGTACGTGCGATATTTGTTGCCCGGTCGCGTTCTCCTAACGGCAGCGGTTCTTTGTAGCCGATTTTCTCCATTGCATGGTAGGTATCAAGCGTATCTCCTTTGATTCCCCACCAGGTATCTGTGTTGAGGATTCCGGCAAAAAGATAGGTGACGGTATCCACATCGGGGGACACATAGTGCCCGGACATGTGCAGATCCTCGGCAGTATTTACAATAACTGTTATCTCATTGTCCCGCAGAATCTGGCGGAGACCGCGAATCAGTTTCGGCGTTCCCGTTCCGCCGGATAAAACCGTAATCATACAATGATGTTAGCGGCAGAAGATATGTATATTGTGTTTTGAAAGAGGTTTACCCCCACGTAATCAGCCCTGCATCCACGTTTGCCGGAACAACCCTCGGCAAAACACCGCACGTCCCAACCCAGTCGCCGGAAACCGCATACACCCCGCAAAGCGACGACTCTGTTGGCACAACATCCGAAAAATTCTCCGGCGTTATCACATTGCAGAGCGACGTTGCCCAGGCATCAGCGTGTGCCGGATTTCGCGAAAAACAGACAACCGCATCCGCTGTTCCAAACGACACCGAAGGACCGACCGTCGCAGACGACGTACAGATTCCAAGAATCTCCTCCTGCGGCGGAACAACAAACGCAAACTTCCCCGAACTCGGCGCATTCCCGGCAAAAATCCCGACCCGCACATCCCGGTTCGAGAAGAGCACAATATCTCCGCCGTTATCAATCAGCCCGAACTCAGCTCCCGCATCCTGCATCGCCTCAACGCCTGCCCATCCAATAGAGGCCGCAACCGCCGCCAGAGGACCAACGCCTGCCGCAAAGCCGGCATCCGCCATCCGGCGCACCGTAAGCGGCGCATCGTCTGAGACAGACAGCGGCTCATACGTCATCTGGAAATACGGCTCGGTCTGAATATATGCCTCAACCTCGGCGCGGGCAGAAAGAAGTCCCTGCTTTGCCGCCTCAATAAACTCTTTTGAATCCGCTAAAATAGTGGTGATGGTTTCGCGAAACGCGAAATGCTCGCGAAACATCACTTCAGAATACTCAGCGCACGCTGCGGACAGAACTCCGCACAGCGTCCGCACAGCACACAGCGCTCCGGCTCTACCCGAAGCTTCCAGTCCTCGTCAAACGAGAACACCTTCTTCTGACAGATGCTGATACACAGACCGCAGTCCACGCACTCGGTGACATTGTGCGAGACCGCATTCTTCTGAATCCGGATGGAAACTCCGGGACGGCTCAGCGCAGCGATAAAGCGCTCCGTCTCCTCATCTGCGACACTGATAAGCGTCCAGCCCTCATCACCGTCGATTACTGCACGCTCAATATTCGCGGCAATTCCGGTCTCCAGAATCGCCTTGGCAATGCTCGGCTCCTGAATGCCGACACGGTCAAACTCAACCTTCAGCTTCATGACTCAGCCCCTCCTGCCGACAAGGTCGCCTAAATCATACGAGTTTAAGAGACCAAGCACACGGCGGTTCTTGTCCACAACAACTAATGAGCCGATGTTGTGCTTCTGCAGAGCACGGGCTGCGAAGTCAACCGGGGAGTCCGGGCTGATGGTGATGACATTTCTGGTCATAATCTCCGCAACGGATAAGTCCTGCTCGTCGTTTGCGAATGCCTTCGAGACATCGTAGGTCGTCACAATTCCGATAACCCGGTTTTCGGAGTCGATTACCGGAAGATGGTTCGTCTCGCCGACTAACAGCCGCTTTGCCGCCTCTTTTACGCTTTCCTGTCCGGTGATGGTCACAAACTTGGTCTCCATCAGTTCGGAGACATAGACCGTGTTTCCTTTCTCAGCCATCGGGCGGTTGCGCTTTACCGCATTGATTGGTCTCGTTGCAAGGCCCATCAGGAACGTACCGTTCTCGATTCTTCTGCCAAGCTCTGCTGCTACTTCGCGGGCCTTCTTGAAACTGGAAACCGGCGACGTTCTGACCTCTTCGCCGTCAATCTCAACAGAACCGCTCTTCAGTTCTGCATAGGTGACCTTGCGGATGACGGGGCGGTCTCTGGACGGTGTGCCGTAGTCAACGATTTCTGTGACCAGATCCTCGTCGCGGACTGCGGTCTGCTTTACAATGTCCTCGTTTAAGAGCGGGATTGGAATACCGATTCCCAGATACATCGTAACCCCATATCCGGTCATGGTCGCGGCACGGACAAAGTCGGTTGACATCTCCTTCATATTTCCGGTGGTCATCAGCGTACCGAATCCGGCGCCCGGGGAGTGCTGGGTTCCTTCGCCGATTACGATACCGTTTGCTCCGCCGATAAAGAGCGGCGTTCCGGAACCGATAACCGAGTAGGTCGGGTCGTTTGGAAGCGGAGAGAGACATCCTGCACCGGAGTAGGTGATGTTCCGGTGTCCCGGGAGGAGATATCCCATGTAGGTCTTAATCGGGCGGCTGCCCATATTGGTTGCAGCGGAATAACACTGGTACGAATTTCTCGGGTTCACCATGATGGCCTGGTTCAGCTCATCTAAGGTGAACTCATTGGTAATTGTTTTTCTTGGGTAGCAGTCCGTTCCTTTTGCCCGTGCTTCGAGCTCAACGGACTTTCCGCTGATGAAATCCTCAATAACGTGCGCTCCGCCGTAATCCGAGTGAAGCGTTTCCGATTCCTGGGTGGCTCCCAGGTAACAGTCTACTGCGGCAACACCGGCATGTGCTTCGACTCCGTTTAAGTACATCTTCTCCATGCGGATAGGAAGTTCCGGATGTCCGAAGTTGAAGAATGCTCCCGAAGAACACATAGCGCCGAAAGTACCCGTCGTAACAACGTCCACTTCCTTCAAAGCGCCAGCAGTGCCGAGTTCTTCGACAATGTCCGGCATTTCTTCAGCCGTTGCTACGCGAACACTTCCATCACGAATCCGTTCGTTAATTTCGTCGATGGACTTGTACATAATATTAGTATTAATTCTTTTTATTCTATATAAAATGACGTGTTCATATGCAGAGGGCAGAAGCTCTTTATTCTGTACCGGACAATAGTTAAGAATCTGTATGTCAAATCGTTTTACACTGGGTGATGTTGCTTCTGCTGCCGCGCTGTGCGGTTTGTCTTCGGCAGAGAAAGAGGAGCTTTTGGTTCAGGTGAATAAACTGGATGAGCATGTGTCTTTGGATTCGCTGAATCAGTATGCGGAGTTTATGACGAAGGCTTCGGGGGAGAATTTTGTTCCGCGGATTGATTCGTGCGAGATTCCTGCAGGCAGGCTCTGGTATATTGAGCCGTTCTGCGGAAGTACGACGTATGTTCTGGAGACGGCAGAGCGTCTGGTTGTGGTGGATTCCGGGTTTCCGTGCTATGCGGAGGAGCTGAAAAAGACGCTTCGCTCGCTTTTCCCGGATTATGATTCCAGACAGAAGGACCAGATTCTGACGCACATGGATATGGACCATGCCGGCATTCTGGACGGTTTTGAAAATATCTGGATGAGTAAGACGTCATTTGAGGATTTCTTAGGCCGTGCGGAAGGGAAGCCGAATCTTCGCGAGCGACATCCGGTCAGAACTCCGGTGTACCGCATCAGCAGTCTTCTGTCGCGGGATATTTCGGCGGATACAACGCATATGCGCTCCATCAATACGTTTGACCCGGAGGAGGGACGTCCGCTTTCCTATATCGGGACGCTGAATATCGAGCCGTTTTCGTTTGCGGTGTATGAGACGTCCGGCGGGCATGTGGCGGGTTCTATTCTTCTGTACGAGAAGGAGAACCGTCTGGTGTTTACCGGAGATACACTGGTAAATCCTGCTGATATGGGAGACGGGCAGAAGGCGTTTATTGCTCTGGGAACGGCTATGCTTGGTTCGATGAATGCGGATTCGGCAAAGGCGAAGGCGGAGCGTGCGGAGATGTTTGCTCTGCTGGATGCCGGCGGCTGGATTCTCTGTCCGGGGCATGGATTCCCGATGCGATATACGGTTTGATTTCGATTCAGAGGCAGATTTTTGCCGCGCGGGGTTTTTGCCCTGCGGTTTTGTCTTTTTTGCGTGGTGTTTGCCGGATTGGGCAGTTTCGGATGGTTTCTGCTGTGAATTTATTAAATAAGAATAAAAAAAGTGTCCCTGGACGCATTTGTGTGTATGTGTGCAGCACATTTTTTCAACATATGTTTATATAGTTTTAAAGATATAAATTAACAACAAGGAAACGCTGTTTTTAAAGAGTTTGGATTTCTCTGGAAAGGTAAACTCTTTTCCGAAAAATTATTTGTTAATCATTTTTAGTTGATTTTGGTTTTGTGTGTATATGCGCACAAATTTCTCCAGGGTTATCTTCTAAAATGTTATTAAATAATTAGGGGTGTGAATTCTGCTGATTTTGGTGCGGTTTTTGGGGGGGTGGAAGAGTGATTTTCGGTGTGATGCGGTGTGTTTTAGGTGGTTTTGGCGTGTGTTTGAGAGGCTG
>JAGARL010000101.1 GCA_017622255.1 Methanocorpusculum sp. | reverse complement strand
GCTCCGCATTTCGGGCAGACTTTCTCAGCTATCGGTCCTTTTACTTCGGCAATCTCTGCTTCCTTTCCAAGGATTTTTTCCTGCACATCCATGAGTTTGACACCGGTATCTCCAAAGGTTTCAACTCCGGATTCTGCAACACAAAGGCGTCCAATCTCTGCATAGAGTTCGGTCTCTGCACGCTTTAAGTCATTTAATTCGGACTGGAGCTGTGCAGCTTTTACATTTTTCTTGACGCCGTCCATCTCCGTCTTTGCGGTTGCTTTTAAATCATCGAAGAATCCCATGGGAAATTATATGGAAAACATCCGTTAAGATGTTTGTGATACAAGAAAATTCAGAAAAAGAAAGGCCAAGGCCGGGGGTCGAACCCGGGTCTAAAGATCCACAGTCTTAAAGGATGTCCAGCTACCCTACCTTAGCATGAAAGATTTCGGCGTATCGCCAAAATACTCTATAACATACGACGTACTAGAATATTAACATATCTCTTGGAAGGTCCGACTCAATTTAATACCAGATATAGACAATATATAAGCAGTATTCACTTCGGCAGAGCATTCTGCCGGACAGAGGGGGAATTTACACCATGGCAGAACATTTACGAACACCGATTGTCTGCGTGCTTGGTCACGTAGATCACGGTAAAACTTCACTGCTTGACCGCATCCGCGGCTCAAAAGTGACCGCAGGTGAAGCGGGAGCTATCACTCAGCACATCGGTGCAACGCTCATCCCGCTTGAGTCCATCATCAAACTCAACGGAGACTTAGGCAAAATCAAGACCAATGTGCCGGGACTGCTTTTCATCGACACACCGGGACACCATGCATTCACCACCCTTCGCGCACGCGGAGGAGCACTCGCAGATATTGCTATCCTGGTCGTTGATGTAAATGAAGGATTCAAACAGCAGACCATCGAAGCCTTACAGATTTTAAGAAACTGCAAGACGCCGTTTGTTATCGCCGCAACCAAGCTCGACAAGATTCCGGGATGGCGCCAGACGCCGAACGCATCCTTCATGAAGACGTTCAAGAACCAGAGCGAACGCGTACAGATGGACTGCGAAACCAAGATTTACGAGCTGGTCGGAAAGCTTGCCGAGATGGGATTCAACTCCGAACGGTTCGACCGCGTTTCCGACTTCCAGAGAAACCTCGTGATTGTTCCGGTCAGCAGTATGACCGGAGAAGGAATCGGCGACCTCTTAATGGTCATGATCGGTCTCGCCCAGCGGTTCTTAACCGAAGGTCTGAAGACCACCGTCGAAGGCCCGGGAGTGGGAACTGTTCTTGAGGTCAAAGAGGAGAAAGGTCTTGGAACAACACTCGATGTAATTCTGTATGACGGAATTATCAACATCGGAGACGAGATTGGAATCGCCACCGCAGACGGTGCGACCGCTACAAAGGTCAGAGCACTGCTCCAGCCGCGGCCGATGCAGGAGATTTTAATCGAGGATAAGTTCCAGAGAGTAAAATCCGTCGTCGCAGCGGCAGGTGTGAAGATTACCGCACCAAACCTTGCGGGAACCGTTGCCGGCTCTCCGATTCGCGTCATCCGCGGAAACAAGGATGAAGTCCTCGCAAAGATTGAGGATGAGATGCAGGAGTTAAACGTCAAGCTCTCCGAGGTTGGAATCTCCGTTCGTGCAGATACCATTGGAGCTCTCGAAGCACTCTCCAAGGAACTCGAAGAGAAGAACATCCCGATTATGCGTGCCGATGTCGGACCGCTGTCCCGCCGCGACTTAATCGAAATCGGTGTCATGAAGGAGGACAACTTCAAGACTGCTCTTCTCTTCAACGTCCCGATGCTTCCGGACGCAGAGGCTATGGTAAACGACGGCGAAAGCGATGTGAAGATCTTCTCCAACCGCGTTATCTACAAGTTAATCGACGACTACATCGAGTGGCGCGACGAGCTTGAGCGTGCCAAGGAGGCAAAGCGCTTCGAGACGGTTGTCCTTCCGGCAAAGATTACCCTTCTTCCGGACTGCGTCTTCCGTCAGAGCGGACCTGCCGTCGTTGGTGTGCGCGTTCTCGGCGGAACGCTTCGCCCGAGAGTCGATGTCATGACGCGCGAGGGAAAGATTGTCGGCGAGGTCAAGCAGATTAAGCTGAACAAGGAAAATGTCTCCGAAGCAAAGGAAGGCGCAGAAGTTGCGGTTTCCATCGACGGAGTCACCATCGGCCGCCAGATTGACGTCGGAGACGTTTTGTACGTAGCCGTTCCGGAACGCCACGTCAAGGTTTTGGAGACGGAGATGCTCAAATCACTCAATGCAGGAACCGTCGAGGCACTCGAAGAGTACGTTGCCCTACACCGCAAAACACAACCCTTCTGGGGAAAATAGTATAAATAAGTTAGAACCAATAATATAGGTACTTCGGAATCACAAATAGATATCGAGGAGATGTAAATATATGGCAGATTTAAAAGTCGTCCTTTCTGACCCACAGACCGGAAAGGCATACAACATCGATGCAACCGGCGCAGCAGCTGGTGCAATCATCGGAAAGACCATCGGAACTGAAATCGACGGAACTCCGTTCGGACTTGCAGGCTACAAGATTACCATCACCGGCGGATCTGACAAGACCGGCACTCCGGCACGCGCAGACCTTCCGGGCAACGGAAAGAGAAGACTCCTTCTCTCCGACGGATTCGGATTCCACTCCCAGCACAACGGTCAGAGAAGAAGAAAGACCCAGCGCGGATCTGAAATCGCACCGGACTTCGTTCAGGTTAACGCAAAGATTACTGCATACGGCGAGAAGACCCTTGCAGAAATCTTCGGCGGCGAAGAACCGGCAGCAGAATAAATTCTCTCCCCAATACAAAATTTATTTTTCTCACCCGATGCCCGCGCCTACGCTGTGCGGTAACGGGTTTAAAACATTTTTACGCGAACAGCGATGCGTATAGCGATACGCTGAAAAAAAGTTATTGAGTGTTTTCAGACTTGCTGAAATATCCGACAATCGAAAATCCAAGACCAAGCACGGAACAGCCAAGTCCAATGAGCGTATAGATTCCTTCCTGAGAAATCGTTCCGACATAGGTCGCATAGAATCCAAAGAGAATCAGAGCAATTCCGAGCAGAATTTTCTTCATACTAACTCCTTATAGAATGGGATAATGTCTTCGAAGTGTCCGTCTTTCATGTAGAATCCGCCGGGAATTGTGCCAAGCGGCGTAAAGCCGAGTTTGGTGTACAGATGAACTGCCCGCTCGTTGGTTTTGACAACCGCGTTGAACTGTAAGATGCGGAATCCAAGCTCCTTTCCTGCCGCAAGCGAGTCGCGGACTAAATGCTCACCGACACCTTTTCCGCGGGTGTTTCCGGCAACCGCATAGCTTGCATTCGCAATATGCCCGCAGCGTCCGACGTTATTCGGGTGCAGGATGTAGAGTCCGAGAATTTTCCCATCCTCTTCGGCTACCGCAGTCCTGCTCTGCATGGCAAAAAACTCCGCGGCAGAGACGGCATCAAGCGGCACATCCTGCGGGAAGGATGTTCCTTCATTTACAATCTCATTCCAGATTGCCGTAATTGCCGGCAAATCTGAGGCAGTATACGGGCGGACAGTAATACTCATGCCCATAAGATACGAAGAACCAATATTTATAATCTCCCGCCGCCCATTGTTAGCTATATGGGGAATATCTGTCCGATAACCAAAGAACGCTGTATGGGAAAAGCCTGCAAATTCTGGCGGGCTGACGCAAAATACGACAAAAAAGCTGATACGATTTATGAACTCTCAACCGGAGAGTGCTTAGTCATCCGCGTGGCAAACCACCTGCTCGCAAAATAAAAAGGGGTTATTCAGCCCCGACAACAATTTCCCCTTCTGCGTTTACGCCGATTACTTTTTCTCCCGCCTCACGCAGTGCGGCAATGTAGGTGATAACCTCTTCTGTTATCCGCTCGCCGGGACAGATAAACGGAATTCCCGGCGGATAGGGAATAATAGTTGAGGCACAGATTCTTCCGGCCCCCATCTCAAGCGGGATTCTCTCTTTCTTTGCCGGAACAGCG
>JAGARL010000100.1 GCA_017622255.1 Methanocorpusculum sp. | reverse complement strand
GTAGAGGACAGCGGCGTTGCAGAATACTTCGCCGAAGTTTTTGCTGATGACCTCGCCGGATATGATATCTACTGCTGGACAGAAACCGGTGACTCTCTGCCGCAAAAGACAACTGCAGAGCAGGCTGTTGCTATCTTCAAACCGCTGACAGTGGAAAACGTACGTGTAACGCCGGTTATATCTCCGGATACCAGTTTCCTTGTCGGCAGCGCGCTGGATTCAGCACAGCACTCAGTTGACATCCAGCAGGCATACATTGCACATTATCCGGATTCGGAGAATCCCTGGCTTGCCGCAGCAGTCCGTGCGGCAGAAGCAGGGGCAGAGGTTCGCATCCAGCTGGACGGGATGTATTACAATACGGATTCAGAAGAGGACAACGATGAAATCGCGGCATCCGTAAACCGCCGAGGCCTTGAAAATCTGCAGGCAAAAATCCTGACCGACCGGGAAGGAATCCTGAAACTCCACAACAAGGGCTTCATCATTGACGGAAAGACGGTTCTCATCTCCTCGATTAACTGGAACTACAACAGCCCGACAAATAACCGGGAAGCAGGTCTCCTGCTCGAAAGTGAAGAAGCAGCCGCATATTACACCCGTGTATTCTCTTACGACTGGGACGGTGTTGTGCTCGACAATCCGGCATCTGCCGCGGTCGGATTTGACATCCGCTATCTTCTTGCCGGAATTATTATCATTGGACTGGTTGGTTTGTATGTGTGGAGAAGACGGCACTAACACATTTTCGCGAAAGTGCGTTTTTGAAAACCACACCCAACAATTTCAACAGAAAAACCAACAAAACAGAAACTTCAGCAAAATTTTGTCTTTCAAAATCTTTGAAAAATGCGTGCAAAAATAAGAGGGTTGGGCACTTTCGCACCGCGCGGTCAGGGGTTTATATACCCCAGCATCGTATTAGTAGTTGTAACACCCCTCGGGAGCGAGAGTCTCTAACAGTGCCCGGCGTTTTGGCACATTACGAACCCGCTTCCAAACCCCTGTTTTCTGTATGTATAATCCTTCACTCAGCTGCTTCTTCGGTACTTTCGTACTCCTTCACCCAGGAGATAACCGGTTCCAGATTTGCCGGAGACACATAACTGCCGCCTAAGCGAAGCGTGTCTGCAAGGTCCCAGTCTGCCGCGGTTTTGTTTTCCGCACGCTCGATGTTCTGGGCAATCATTGAGAGAATCTTGCGCTTAAAGTAGCCAAGTTTCTTCGGGTCAACACCTCCCTGCAGATAAAACAGCGGGCAGGAGAGTTTATTTGCTTTGCGGAGTTCCTCTTCCACTGCCGGATGCGGATAGACGATACCAACCGCGGCAGCGCCTGCAACATAATACCGCTTTGCCGCAACTGGAAGCCCGGAGATTTTCCCTCCGCACACCCAGCCGAGGAAGAACACCTCCGAACCGCGCGGAATCTTGCTTACTGCTTCCACCAGCGGGAGTGCCGGGATGCCTGCGGCTGCAGAAAGCATCTCGGCATACTGCTTAGTAAAGCCGGAGTTTGACTCGTAAACAATTCCGGCTAGCATTTTCCCTCACGGTCAAGAACCTGGAAGACTTCATCAGTGACATCCTTGATAATCATCACCGACTTTGCAAACGCCGTCAGCTCCTCATCAGACATCCGAACCCCTACCGGGAACACACCGTTTCTGGTGATGCGGGCCGGAACACTGATGCAGACGCCGTCATAACAAAACTGCTCGCGGCAGAGGTTGCAGGAAACCGTCAGCAGGCGGTTTTCATCCTCCACAATCGTCCGGATTAACGAAGCAACGGCATCTCCCGGACCATAGACAGTAGCACCTTTGGATTTGATGATGTAGGAACCGCTGTTCTTCACCCGGTCCAGCAGTCCCTCGCGGTCAATGTTTCCGGCATCCATCAGATTGTCAATCGAGATACCGCCGACCGTTGTCGCGGACCACATGGGGACCATCGAGTTTCCGTGTTCGCCGACAATTCTCGTGTGGACTTCGCTCACATGCACATTGAAAAACTCCGCAAGGCATGCTTTCAGGCGCATCGAATCCAGGTGAGTTCCCAGACCAAAGACCCGGTTCGGCATCAGACGGGAGTATTTGAGGGCAACGGTTGTCATGATGTCAACCGGATTGGTCACTACCAGCAAAATCGCCTCCGGAGCCATTCTGCCGATCATTTCTGCATAATATTTTACAATCCGCGCATTCTCAAGAGCCAGATCCAAACGCGTCTGGTCAGCTTTTCTTGGAATGCCTGACGTTAAGACAATGATGTCAGAACCGCGCAAATCCTTTGCATCAGTACTGAAGGTAACAGAAGTATTCGTTCCGCGTGCGGCAAAAGAGTCCATCATGTCATGGGCAAGACCGTCTAAGAACTGTTCATTTCCGGGACGTCCGAACAGACACATCTCGCGTACATGGGGAAACTGGGATACTGCATGCGCAACATACGAGCCAACCTGCCCGGTAGCGCCAATAATTGTCACTTTTGCCATAAGAAACCCTCAAAATCAAATGGGACATGTTTTCGGTTGAAGACACATATCCAGTCTCTTCGACAGAGCCAGACTCCGCCCCGCAACCCTGCGGGCGCCATACGTTCACGGTAGGTCTGCTCCCTTCCGGGCCTGAACCGGTGCCCACGACAAAGAAAGGATGCATCCCTCCGGATACATCTCAGACTTCCGTTGACCTCGCAGGACAAGGTATCAACATCGGAAACCCTGCCGCCTCAAAAGGACTGCCGAATCCGTCCTCAAACTTCGCCCTCTGCGTATTGACAATTTCAGATGACAGGTGACGCCAAACCACCCGGGCTAGTCCCATATAGTAATCGCGCTCTGGAAATAAAATGATGTTGGATTGATAACGAAAGGTATGGGCCTGGAGGGGTTCGAACCCACGACCACCCGGTTATGAGCCGGGCGCTCCACCACTAAGCTACGGGCCCTCTAAAGAATAGTACGGAAAGAAGAGACAGGGATGAATCCCTTTCTCGAAAATTTGTTCCCTTGCAGAAGAACACATATTATTTGCGCCGAGAGTAGATAAAGGTGATGTATCACTGACGGAAATCAGAGAACAGTTTGAAGAGTTACAGAAAACAAAAGAAAAGACACGCCGCCATCAGGACTCGAACCTGAGACATTCTGGTTAACAGCCAGACACTCTACCAACTGAGTTATGGCGGCAGTTTGCCACACCATGTGTGTTGCCTAATAAGATGGTATCTTCGACGTATTAAATGTTTTCATGCGTTGCCGCGAAAAAGAGGGTTATTGGAGGCGGAGAGTCTGTAATTTGCTGATGAGACCGTCAAGATCCTCATCAAAGCTCTTCAGCATCTCATCCGCGCGCGTGGTGGCAACAGCCCCCGCCGGGGTTGCTTTGATGTACTGCATCTGTTCAAGCACGCGAAGGGAATATCTGACGCGGTGCTGAGAGAGTCCCAAAACTTCAGTGAGCTTCATGATACCTATCGGCCCCTGAGTGGATACGGCACGCATAACTGAAAGGTGGCGTTCGAGCAGGTCCACCTCTCCTAAAATCTTATCAAGCATTCTTTTCCTCCTGGCGCATCTCTTCTTCAATCTCCTCGCGGAGCTCTGCTTCCAGTTCCGCTCTGATGCGGGCGCGCTCAGCTTCCTTCTCCGCACGAATCTGTGCCATGCGCTCTTCTTTGGTTGTTCCGTGGATGGCAAGCCATGCTTTGGTGGACCGGTATTTTCTGATGAAGAGAATTAAGGTTACGACAGCGACGATAATACTGCCGATTACAATCGGCATCTTCGGCTCCCAGGTATTCGGAGCGATAATGCCGAGAGCAACAGCCAGAGCTATTGCGAAGATGAGGATGTTTAGGTAAATTACGTTTACCGTAAACATTCCCTTAAACTGTTCCCGTTCTTTGTCGTCCATGTTGTTATATCTAATTCTGTGCCGCAGAGATAAAAACTACATGTCTTGAAAGCACCAATACCTTATGTATATGGCAGGGATTCTGGAGGCATTGGAGGAGAATCAGTGCGATGCCTATGTGGCATATGATTCTTCTGACAATGAAGATATGCGATATTTGAGCGGTTTTCTGGCAACGGACCCGTATATTTACGTTTGCAGAAAAGACGGCGGGAAGTATTTAATCGTCTCTTCGATGGAGGAACTGCGTGCGCGCCGCGAGTCACCATGCAGCATTGTAACACGAACCGCGGCAGGGTTTGCCGAACTCCTGCAGGAGACCGGAGACGCTGAGTCGGCAACCGCCCGTATGATTCAGAACTTCTGCGGAAACAGACTTCTTGTGCCGTACTCAATGCCGGTCGGTTTCGCCCGCGCACTGGAAAAAACCGCAGAAGTTTCGGTGGACCTGGACACCGTGCTTTCGATGCGGGCAAAAAAGACCGCGGATGAAATCGAAAAGATTCGCGCCGTCCAGAAAAAAAATGAAGCAGGAGTAGCTCTCGCTGTCGATGCCGTCCGCAAAGC